>JAUVCD010000066.1 GCA_030590865.1 Myxococcales bacterium
CCTTCGCGCGTGGTAGCGTCCACGATTACCGACGCCAGCCGCGCCGGACTGGCTTCGTTCGGCGCTCAGGTCGAGCTGGGCTCCAGCACCATCTCGTGCGCAGCTTTTGCGCTCAACAGCGAGTTTGCAGGTGAGGTCACCGACCTGGGAGACAATCTCTGCGGCTGTGATGGTCTGTGGGAGCCGTGCAAACTTCAGAGCGTCGGCTTGACTGCTCCCGAGCCCATCGATCCGTAACGGCGCGTTCGGCCGTTTCGACTAAGCTCAGACTGTGCTCTGATGCAGGCTGACGGGAGAAGAACGATGGGCAGAAAGTTGATCATCCCGATGGCCTTGGCGCTGTCGAGTGCAGCCTGCGGACCTACCGAGGACATCACTGCGCAGGAGACCAACGTCACCAGCGTGGGCAGCATTGCCCGTCTGATCAAGGCGCTGTCGGGCAAGCTCTACCAGCTTGCCGACGAAGCTCCGTTGGTCGCCGGCATGGGCAACGCCGTCACCCCCCCGTTCACGGCCATCGACTCGGTCGACGAACAAATCTACGACGGCGCCTTGATCGGCACGCGGCCTGGCGATCCGATGGCCGAGCAGGGCTGCGTGTTCCTCACTGAGCCCGGTGCCCCAATCACCAAGGGAGCGCTGGATGCAGCGCTCGAGCACACGATTCGTTTGTACGACCCAGAGGGGTGGGAG
Organism: Myxococcales bacterium; assembly: GCA_030590865.1. Taxonomy (GTDB): domain Bacteria; phylum Myxococcota_A; class Polyangia; order Polyangiales; family Polyangiaceae; genus JAPYTK01. Next base: position 694 of record JAUVCD010000066.1, read on the forward strand.
TTCCCGCTGACGTTCTACGTCAACGGGGTGAACACCAACGCTCAAGCCCACTGCGACACGCTCCGCGCCATCGCGGAGCACGGCAACAGCGAGGGCATGAGGGTGATCGGCATCTTCAATTCGACCGACGGGTTCGCCGCAGACATCTGGCAGGTCACCTGGGATCGCTTCTCGGTGAACGTCGAACAGACGCTGTCCGACTTCGGTCTCGGCATTCTCTCGGAGATGCACCACAACACCGCCGCGGACTCGGTGGTCAACGTGCTGCTCCATCGTGCCCGCGCCGGCGAAACCACGCGCATCCAAGCGCACAGCCAAGGGGGTGCCATCACCAGTTTGGCATTGTTCCGCGCCGCGCGCCTGCTCGCCGACGAAGGCGTGTGGATGCGCAACACCGACGGCAGTTACTTGGTCGACCACATCTACGTCAACACCTACGGCAGTGCCGCCCCGGCATGGCCACACCTGTTGACCCAATACGATGACGGCACGCTCGGCACGCCCATCAGTCATACCGTGCACATCCGCGATGCCACGCCTTCGGTATTCGGCATTGCCCTGTGGAACTGGAATGAGGACGGCGTGGAGCGCACCGGCGGGGGTCAAGTGCAGTTCATGGATAGTGACGCAGAGGGCGCCTATTGGAGCTATGTCGAAGACGTCGAGCTAGAGACCCTCGACATAGGCTTCCTCGACCTGCGCCCGACGACCTTCCACAGCGTCGAGTCCTACACCCGTCTCATCTGGTGACGCTCAGGCTCGGCGAAGGGATCGGCTTCTCTGATCATGGTGCCGGGATGGAGCGCTGAAGCGGCGTCCATCAGAGGATGAAACGATGAGATTCCGCGTCACCTGCATCGTGGACAACACCGCCCGTCTCGGCTCGCAACTATGGGCCGAGCACGGGCTCTCGCTGCTCGTGTCCTCGGCGGATGGACAAGTGCTGCTCGACACCGGCCAGAGCACGACGGTCATCCGTCACAACCTCACCGTCCTGGACGAGCCGCTAGAGCAACTCCGCGCTGTGGTGCTCAGTCACGGGCACTACGATCACACCGGCGGTTTGCGGCATATCCTCGGGCAGCAGGACGCGGTGGCGCTGGTCGCTCACCCCGGGGTCTTCCAGGAGCGCTACGCCCGAGGTGCTGATGGGTCTTTGCGGGCCGTTGGCATGTCGCTGTCCCGCTCCTGGTGTGAGGAGCATGCGCACCTGCAATTGCGCGCCGAGCCGGTGGAGGTCGCCCCTGGCGTGACGACCACGGGACCGATCCCCCGGGGCCACGGACCGGAGCCACAGGATCCGCGCCTGGTCGTCCGCAGCGGCGCCAGCACCTGCGCCGATCCCTTCGATGACGACCAGTCGCTAGTGATCGATGCCGAGCCTGGCCTCATCGTGCTCCTCGGCTGCTGCCACGCCGGCTTGGTCAACACCCTGCAGCACGTGCGCAATACCTTTGGCCGCACCATCCACACCGTGATCGGCGGCACCCACTTGGCTGGCGCGAGCCCGACCGAGCTGCAGGAGGTCATTGAAGCCGTGACGCACGAATACGAGGTTGCCAAGCTGGTGCTTGGCCACTGCACCGGCCTCAATGCGCTCGTGTCGTTTGCCCAAGCCCTGCCCAACCAGGTCGAGCCGTGCGCGGCGGGGCTGCAGCTGGAACTCTAGCGTCGAGGTGACGCACCGCCAAGCAGGCTAGCGCCCGTCGCTCACGAACAGGTTAGCCGCGCCCCATGCCAGTGGCTTGATGGCGACCACGTCGAGACCGGCGGCGTCCATGAGTGCAGCGAACTCTTTGGGTGGCGGGAACGCCGCAATCGAAGCCTGGAGATACCGGTAGGCTTCGTCGTTTGACAGCCAGGCGCCGAGCATCGGCACCACATGGTGTACGTGCAGCCGTGCCAAGGCCGAGATTGGCCCGCTTGCCGGTTCACCGAGCTCCAGCACCACCACCCGACCACCACCTTGGGTCACCCGCGCCATTTCGCGCAGCGCCCTCGATCGGTCAGGCACGTTACGGATCCCGAATGCGATGCAACTGGCGGCGAAAGCATCATCGTCGAAGGGCAGCTCTTGGGCGTCGCCTGCGACCAAGGTGACTCGGTCGTCGAGCGCCGCAGCTTCGAGCTTGCACGCACCGACCGCCAACATGCCGGACGACGGATCCAGACCTACGACCCTCGCTTGCGCGCAGCGCTGGGCGATGGCGATGGCAACGTCCCCCGTGCCGGTGGCCACATCGAGCACGGTGCGGCCAGCGATGTCGCCGAGGCTGTCGATAAGGTGTCGTCGCCACCGTCGGTCCATGCCGAAGCTCATCAGCTTGTTGAGCAAGTCGTAGCGCGGTGCGATGCCATCGAACATCGTGCCGCTGCCCTTCCTCTGGGTGGTGATGGTGTCACTCATTGCATGCACTGCTCGGTTAACATGTCGAGCTCACTGCCGTCGAGCGCGGCCGTCACGGGTCGTCACAGGTGTGCCGACCCTCCCTGGTGCCCTGCAGCCCCTGGTCCCCAGGCGCGTTAGCCCGGTGGCGTGGCACTTCCGGTGAGACGGTCGATTGCGGTGCGTTCTGGCACGACCACAGGGAAGATCCACGACGATCGGACGTATGATCGCCCATGCGAAACGCCACCTTGCACATGACAATGCTCGCGCTCATCGTGAGCGCTTCACTCGGGTGTGGCCCTGGGGTGGAGATCGACAAAGTGGCTGTGAAAGGCGCGCACGTGGTGCTGCGCATCGACGGTTTGCACAGCGAAGACGAGGTCACGCTCGGGAATGTGGAGGGCGAGCATCTCGACTACCGCTCAATCCGTTTTGGAGTGGAGCACTTTGGGGCAGGTCCACACAGCGAACAGCTCACCGTGACTCGGGACGGGAAGAGCCGCGAAATCGAGGTGAGCTTCGACGTGCCCAAGAGCGCGCTAGACCCCTATGCCAAGCTGCTGGGCTGCACGCGGAATAGACCGGGAGGTGGTGACCTCACCATCACGGGCGACTTCGGCGCAACCAAAGATAGCCCCTACGAGCAGTGCCACCTCACCGACGAGGGCAAGCTGGGGATTCGCTTCGCCACCCAAAGCGACGCGACGCTTCGCCACGGAGACGAGACCTTCGAGGCGAAGGAGGGAGAGGTCTGGGTCCACATCGATGTCGCCCCCTTGTTCCACCTCGTCCGGCTGCACGGCAAGATGCGCCGCGAGGCCGCGCTGCAATGGGAGACATCGCTGGAGGTGTCGCGCAAAGAGCTCAAAGCCAAGCTCGGCAAGATCCAGCTCCACACCGAACCTCACGATGTATCCCGAGCGCTCAGCCATCAGCTAGCGAAGGCTGCGAGCGGGGACGGCAAACTCAGCTGGCCTCACACGCCGCGGGCAGCGGACAGTGAGGCCCGTGTCGTCGTCCTCCACGTCACCGAGGCGAAAGCACCGAAAGGCAAAGCCAAGACCGCGACCGGCTGGCAAGTGTGGGGGAAAGACGACGTGTTCTGGGCCGACGAGCTCGATCTGGTCGCCATCGGCACCCCGCGCAATGTGCACCAACGGGGGCGCTGTCACTTCAACATGGGCGATCCCATCTCGACGCGCCGCAACGTCTACGATCTAGACATCGTAGTCCGCGACCGCGCGGGCAAGGAGGTGGCCAAGAAGAGCTTCCCCGGTGGGAAAGCGAAGTGTCCCACTTCGGTTGCAGGGAACCGCGGCGAGACGGTGAACATCTTCTCAGGTCCCAAGATGAGTGACGTCGGCGACTGGCTTCAGGGCGTGCGCAAGGGCGCGCACTGACCTGACTATTGATTCGAGATGACCACCTGGCAGCGTCCGGCGACGCAGTCAGCAAAAGCCTCGGGAGGATAGCTGGGGGCACAGGGTGGACAGTCCATGAATTCGTTCTCGCAGACCAGCTCGGCGAGGGCAGCTTGCTGCTGCTTGTTGAGGGCCACCAGAACGCCACAAGTGGCATCGATCTCGCCACAGTTCTCACAGCAATCGGTGCCTGCTCGCAACTTGCACTGCGAGGGGCCGCTGCACTCGCTCAGCTCTTCCACCCTGAGATCGGCACCGCGGCAGGTCCCATTGTCGCAGTAGGCGAAGAGGTTGCCGTTGGGGCAGCCAATGCACTCCGGGCAAGGCTCGGGATCGGGGCACTGGTCGTCGTAGAAAGCCTCACCCTGTGACCTGTTGATCGGTACGAGATCGCCCAGCTCAGGCTCGAAACACCCCTCACAGCAACCAGGCCAAGCCATGGTGCACTGACCGGAGCCATCACAAGCGTTGAAGCCTGCGCCCGAGGTCGAGGTCGAGGTCGAGGTCGAGGTCGAGGTCGAGGTCGAGGTCGAGGTCGAGCTCCCTGCTCCGCCACCGCCCGCATCAACGACGGCGCTCCCACCACAGGCGGCGATGACCGCGATGACGATTAAGTAAGACGACTTGTGCATACCCCCAGCATAGCGCAGGCAGGCGATAGCGTACGCTAGTCTGCTGGCGCGGTGCGCCTGTTGGCAACGACCCGCTAAATCGAAGCCGGACCAGGGTGGCACACGACGCCCGCGCCGGTGGCGACGTCAGCTAGTCGGACCAGTCGACCAAGGTGTCGCTGAGCGGCTTGTTTTCGCCGCGGATGATGACGGTCCGCTTGCGCTTCGGCCTGTTCCATTGCTGGTTGGCACGAACCTGTGACTCCCGTTCCTTGGCGGTCTTGGCCGACGGCTTGGTGCCAGGCGCAGCGGGCTTTTCGTGAATCTGTTGGCTCAGGGCGGCGCTCGGCATGCCCACGATGGGCACGCTCAGTGCGCGCTCGTCACCGTCACGCAGGTAGGCCACCTTGAGCTCGCTGGCCACGGCCAAGGTGGTCCAGGCGGCCCAGAATTCGGTGGGAGTCTTCAGCGGCATGGCGTTCACCGCCGTGATGATGTCGCCAGGCTGAAGCTCGATGCCCTTCCAAGAGATGGGCAGATCCTGGAGTCGCCAGCCGATGAATTTATCCTTCTCCATGGCCGCTTCGATGGGCACGTTGGCCAGCAACCGGGCGGGCCCTTGCCGGAGCACCGCCTCGAGGTGGCCGCGGCTGAGCTGATCGCCTGCAGGCGGCTCCGGTGACTGCACTTTGGGTGCCGGTGCCGGCGTCGGCGCCTTCTTGGGCGGAGGAGGAGGTGCGCTCCCACAGGCCGCCACCGTGGCAATCAAAGCTAGGCCTACTGCAGTCGCTGTGAGCTTCATGGTCTGGTTACACTATGCGTGCCAGTGGGGGCCATGCCAAGTTTCCCGGGCCACCCAAAACACTGCCTCCCGGTGGTCGGGCGGGCGTTTCCTCAGAAATCGAGAGCTAAGCCGAGCACCACCGTCGAGGTGCCTACATGCATCTGGGGCGTGTCGCCGATCCCGTCCAGGTTGGCACCCATCCATTCGCCGTAGAGATAGGCGTAGCGAATACCTGTCTCTTCGCGCATCGCCACCGCAGCACTGGCATCGAAGGCGTTGAGGGCGATAGCGCCGCCGATGGCCGTGTGCAGACCGAGGCTGGTGCCCTCACCGGACACGCCATCCACCTCGGACGTGCCGTTGGGCCCCGAAGCAGTCCACACCCCGAAGCCCAGGCCGAGCTTGACGTAAGGCACGATGGGAACGCGGAAGCGACGGAGCAGCCCGTCGAGCCTCAGAACTCCGGAGACGTGCATCGGGTGGATGGAGAGCGACGTCTCTGAGCCAGCCTCCGCGCCGGTCGACTCGACAATGGCGGCGCCTGACGAGCTGGTATAGCCCCAGCCAAAAGCAGCGCCGAGGCTGCCGACATAGGGAATGTGAAGGGGTAGCCAATCGAGCTCGAGACCAAAGTAGAAGCGAGCGTCATCACCGAATATGTCGGCGTAGGGCGTGGCGCCGTCGAACTCTTCGTCGACTTCCGGTGAGTAGGGACCGAAGCGCAGCTCGAAGAGGAAGTGGGCCGGATCGAACCAGTCCGATTCACCATCGTCGCGGCCGGGCCGCTTCGATGAGCGGCGCCAGTCGGTGTCATCGATGGTGCGTGGCTCCCAGTCGCCTCCCGCTTCGCCACTCGCACCGTTGCTGACCCGCTCGCGCTCGCCTCGCCCACCCCGGTCCGGCTCTTCGCCAGGCGGTGGCGCCGTCGATCCGGGCTCCGAAGTGGGCTCCTTCTCGAAGTCCACGGCGTCAGGCTCGTCCGCCACGGTGTCGGCCGGCGCCTCGTCCTCGGCATGAACATGAGCCCCCTCACCCTCGTGCGGCACCGCTCGAGCCACATCAGCCAGCGAGACCGAGGCGCCGAGCAAGGCGAGGGCCGCCCCAACGGAAACGGGCCGGAGCGCGCGACAGCAGGTCACAGCAAGCCTCCTGTGCGGCGGCTGCGTCGCAACCCGAAGGCCAAGCCGAGCAGCAGCGCTACCACCACCGCCAGCGGTCGGTCGAAAGACGCACCAACCAGCTCACACTGGCAGAGCCCGCCGCCCGCCTCGCCGCCAGCGTCGCGATAGGCGTCGAAGAAATCGCTGACCGGCTCGGCCGTCCCGCAACCCAATTCGGACAGGACGCCCAGGTTGTGCACCTGGTCGTAGGCGGCCACCGCAATGACGTACTCCACGCCTTGAACAAGATCAGTAACCGTGATGTCCCCGGTCCCGGTCACCGAGCCACATTCGTAAGCGCTCGAGGGGACGTCACCAGGGATCAGCACGCTAGAAGAGCAGTCGCCGCCACTACTCGAGGTGGAACCGCCTGTGCCGCTCGACGTCGCGCCTCCTGTACCGCTGGTGGTCGATCCCCCGGTGCCACTCGACGTGCCGCCTCCAGCACCACCGCCGCCGGTGGTCGAGCCGCCGCTCCCAGCAGTACCGCTCGAGGTCACGCCCCCGGCCCCCGCTGTACCGCCAATGCCACCAGCACCAGCCGCCGGCATCCAGTAATCCGCCGCGGCTCCGCCGCCGCTCGACGTGGTGCCCCCGCCAGGCATGGGATCACAGTAAGCTCGGTAGCCCTTGATGTCCGTGGTGCCTGAGGGCTCGGAAAATGAGACCAGTAGGCTGGTGTCATCGTTCACGCTCACCACGACGTTGCTCGGCGCCGGCGGACCGATGAGATCGACCTCCAAGGTGTCGACCATGAAATAATCACCAGCCGGGACGTCGCCCTGGGACTCGTTGACCAGAAAGTAGAGGGTGAGCGACCGGGGCGCGTCACTGTTGGACCCATCGGTACAACCGGACACGTCGGACAAGACCGCCGCGATGGCGCTGTGGCTGATGGTCCGTTCCGCCGAAGTGTTGCTGACCACCCCGATGCTCTCGACCAAGGTGCAGGTGTTATCCACGGTGCGGGCGTTGGTCGTACTGCAGTCGGCGCCGGTTCCGGTGCCCCAGACGCTCAGGTCGTCACCTGACAGGACGTCGGTGATGGTGAAGGTGAAGCCGTTGCTGCTCTCGCAATCAGCCCGACTGATGCGGAACTCCTCATCATGATCCGCCGAGGTGGTGCGGATGGGAGCAGCCACCGTGATCGCCTGGGCAAAGGAGGCCCAGGCGAGCACCGTCAGGGCTGCCAGGAGTGAAGCGATCGCGGGCCACGCCCGCCGTCTGATCACGTGCCGCTGGCGGCGCGCGGTGTACCGTAGTGTGCCGAACATCATTGAGGAGCCTTTGCGGTCTTTCCCATCCCCTTTTGAGCACAGAGCATGCCAAACATCAAACTTGGCGTGCGCTGGGACCAGACGGCTACCGGGCGAGGAGTATTCGCCTGAGCAACCCCCCGGTTATGCTCAAAAATCGGGATCACTCACCTCAGCTCCATCAACAACCCTCGAAGGGCCCGAGCCATGCGCGGCGGCAACGGGATTGACAAGTTGGCACGAGCCCGGCCTCTGGGCCTCGAGACCTGCCGTTTCGTCAAAGCTCAAGATGACTTGGGCCGCCAGGTCAGCATGCGCAGCGCGTTTTCACCGAAGATCTTGCGCACCGCCCCATCATCAAAACCAGCGGCGAGCAGCGCCTGAGCCAGCTTCTGCAACTGACCGGTGTTCTTCAGCGCCGCCACCGGGGTCCCTCCGTCAAAATCGCTCCCGATGGCCACATGATCAATCCCGGCGACTTCGACCATGTGCTTGACCTGAGCGACTACGTCGCCGAGCTTCGCCCCGCCCCCCTTGATGAACTGCCGGTAGAAATTCACCCCGGCCACTCCGCCGGTCGCACCGATGATCTTCAGTTGCTCGTCGGTGAGGTTGCGCTTGTGCCGCCGCAGGGCCCGGGCATTGGAGTGAGACGCCACGATGGGGGCGCCGGCGCGCTCGGCGATGGGGACGAGATCGGCAAATCCGGCGTCAGACAGGTGAGAGACATCGACCAGTGCACCGGCGGCGTAGACGCGCTCACAGAATGCCCGACCCAGCTCGGACAGGCCCTTACCGCCCTTACTTGCCGTGGCGGTAGTGGCGAGCCGATTGTCGTGGTTGTGCACCAGGCCGACCAACCTGACCCCCCGCTTGATGAAGCGATCGATCTGGGTGATGTCGTCGGCGAAGGCGCCGGCCCCCTCGATGGACGGGAACACAGCCACCTTACCGGCAGGTACCGGCCCCGCTGCCGCCGCGACGAACAGATCGTGGGCCGCGACCAGCGCGTCGACGGTGTCGAAGATGGCGTCGGCGTCGGCGATCGTCGGATGGCCATCGTGGATATAGTCGGGGAGGTAGATGACGAAGACGATCCCAGCGTAGTGGCCACGCTGTAGCAGCTCGGGGGTCGCATGGCCCTCCGGCAAGGACAGGGGCCGATTCTTGAAGTGGACCTTCCAGGGGGTGTCGACGTGCAGATCGATCACGCCGAAGGGGCCCTCGTCAGGCAGCGTCACCAGGGGCAATTTCGGAGGCGCGGGAGCTGCGCTCAGAGCGCCGCTGGCCACCAGCGCTGCACTCGAGCTCGGCCCGCCTGTAGCCAGTACTTGGGGGGATGGAGCCTTCGGGGAGACCGCGGTCCGGGCGCCCTCCGTTCCCGCCGCCTCGGGCGCCTCATGGGCGCAGGCGTGACAGACCATCGCCACCACGACGAGCCCGAGCACCAGCGCCGCCAGGTGGCTCCGCGCAGAACCACCTCGGGGGGCGGGCTCACGTTGGATATTGAGCATGGTGAGCCTGCCTGAGAAGAGAGTCAGCCGGCGCCGATCACGTAGCCCAGCAGCACGCCCGCCGCAAAACAGGCCGCTCCAACGAGCACAACGCCCCACCAGACCAGCGCTGCAGATTCAGGATCGGCGGCATCTACGATGTGTACCGCCGGAATATCACTGGCGAGGGTCGGAATGCCCGGGGGACGGGCCTCCGACACTTGGGTCGAGCCACCAGGATAGGCACCTGCCGGTGGGGCCATCGGTACTACCGCAGGCGCCGAACCTGGGGCCGTCGGCGGCGCGGCCACCGGTGGGTTGACGACGCTCGGCTGCCCAGCGGTGTAGGTGCTGGCCGGAGCTGCCGGCGATGGGTGGGTGACAGGCGCTGGCGCGGCCGCCTGCGCGGCTGCCGGCGACACGACACCTTGGGGTTGGAGCACACCACCGTGTTGGCGCAGCAAGTCTGGCATCATCGGCAGGGCGACGGTCTGGAGGCCCTCAGGGACGAAGCGGGCCGGTGTGCCCTGAGCAACCTGGCGCAGCCGCTCTGCCATCTCCTCGGCTGACTGAAAGCGCTCCGCGGCATCCCGAGCGATCGCCTTGGCGAAGAAGGGCTCCCAATACGCCAATTCAGGCGAAATCTGTCCGATTGGCTTGGGTGGATCACGCAGCACGGCCACCATCCGAGCCAGCTGATCGGCCATCCCGAAGGGATGCTCGCCGCTCAACAGCTCGTAGAGCACCACGCCTGCGGCCCACAGATCGGCGCGGGAGTCGACGCCCTTGGCGTTCTTCACCTGCTCGGGGCTCATGTACCCCGGCGTGCCCAGAATGGCACCGGTGCGGGTCTTGGACCCCATGCCGCCAGCCAGGTCCATCACCTTGGCGATCCCGAAATCGAGGACCTTCACCGCGTATTGGCCACTCTCGTCGGGGACCAGAAACAGATTGGCAGGCTTGAGGTCACGGTGAACGATACCCCGAGCATGAGCCACGGCGAGTGCCTGCAGCATGCCGTAGAGAATGGGAGAGGCCTGCTCGGGCGTCATGGGCTGCTGCTGCAGAAGAAAGTCCTCGATTGAGATCCCGACGAGCAGCTCCATCACGATGTAGGGGCTGCCGTCCTCGGCATAGGCGTAGGACTCGACCGCGGCGATGTGGGGATGACGCAGCGAGAAGCAGGCCTGCGCTTCGGCGTAGAAGCGCTCCATGATGACCTGCTCGCTCCGAAAATGGGGATGGAGCAGCTTGATCGCTCGCTTGCCCTGCCCCTGCAGCCCGTCAGCCTCGTAGACCCCGGCGAGGCCGCCCTCGCCGACGAGCCGCACGAGCTTCCATTGACCGTTGAGGACCGCGCCAACCGCTTCGCCCGCCTTCGACCCCACGGTCATGGGCCCACTGTAGCGCCCTAGGCTCTGCCGCGTCCACATCCTGCTCGCAACAACAGCCAGGATGGGCGACTGCTATGCTTGCGCCCATGAGCAAGCCGCACCACCTGTCGCTCTTGCTGCTGATCTGCCTGGTGGTCCTCGGGCCGCTGGATGTGCGCGCTCAGCCACAGGCACCAGATCTCGGTCCCGTGCCGGTGACCAGCAGCGATCCCAGCTGGGGCGACGACACGGCCCCGGTGACGATGGTGGTGTTCACCGACCTGCAATGCCCGTTCTGCCAGCGAATCGACCTCACCATCGGCGAGCTAGAGCAGGACTACGGGCCCAAGCAGTTGCGGGTGATCTACAAACACCTGCCATTGCCTTTTCACAAGCAAGCCCGGCCGGCCGCCGAGGCGGCCGATGCCCTGCGGCGACTACGAGGTGACGACGCCTTCTACAAGTTCACCACCGAGGCCTTGTCGACGCTGCGAAGCGGCAGCTGGCAAGACGTCGCCAAGACGGTCGGCGTCGATTCGCGAAAGCTGCAGCGACTAATCAACACCGGCACGCCAGGTAAGAAGGTCGACCAGGACATGGCCCTTGCCAAGCAGCTCGGCGTCAGGGGGACGCCCAACAGCTTCATCAACGGCCTGCGGTTCAGTGGCGCACAGCCGAAAGCGAAGTTCGTCGAGGTCATCGATCAGCAACTCGCGGCAGCCACGGCCCTGCGCCGCAAGGGCGTCGCGGCCAAAGGGATCTACGTCGCCCTCGCCAAGCAGAACTATCAGCCGCCGAAGCCGGCACCCGCACCGGGCCAGGGACGGGGAGTCAAAGGGCAGCGACCCGGCGCCGACACGACCACGGTCTGGAAGGTGCCCGTAGGCGCTTCACCGACCGTCGGACCCAAATCGGCGCTCGTCACGCTGGTGGTCTTTTCCGACTTCCAGTGTCCCTACTGCGCCAAGCTGGTACCCATCCTGGACCAGCTGCGCATCCAGTACGGCAAGCAGATACGGGTGGTGTACAAGCACAATCCCCTGCCCTTCCACAAACGCGCCGAACCAGCCGCCCAGCTCACCATGGAGGCCTTTGCGCGCCGGGGCCAGGTCGGCTTCTGGCAGGCTCACGACAAAGTCTTCGCCAACCATCGGAACCTCGAGGACCCAGATCTCGAGCAGCTGGCCATAGACCTCAAGCTGAACCCGGTCACCGCCATGCGGGCCGTCCGAGCCCGGAAGCACAAGGGCCAGATCGAGGCCGACCAAGGTCTGGCCGTGGAGCTCGACGCCCGGGGCACCCCCTGCTCGTTCATCAACGGCAGGCGGCTGACCGGGGCGCGACCGATCGAGGCCTTCGTACCGATCATCGACGAGGAGATTGCCCACGCCAAGAAGCTGCTGGCCCGGGGCGTTGCTGGCCATCGGCTCTACGCCGAAATGATGAAAACGGCGATGGTGCCTCCAGTCGCGCCGACCAAAACGGTCGCGGCGCCGACCAAGATCAATCCGACTCGAGGCAGCAAGTGGGCCAAGGTGACCATCCAGATGTTCACCGACTTCGAATGCCCCTTCTGCGAGCGAGCCCAAGCCACGCTCGAGCAAATCGAGAAGGCCTACCCCGGTAAGGTGCGGTTCGTCCACCGGCACCTGCCACGGCCCTTCCACAAGAACGCGCCGCTAGCTCACGAGGCCGCCGCCGAGGCCTTTCGGCAGGGCGGCAACCGTTCCTTCTGGAAGATGCACGATCTGCTGTTCAAGCATCAGTCGGCCCTCGACCGGGCGTCACTCGCCAACTACGCAGCCGAAGTGGGGCTCAACGGCGCCATGTTCGACCAGGCCCTCGACTCGGGCCGCCACCAGAAGGCCATCGCCGCGGACGCGGCCATCGCCAAAAAGGCAGATATTTCCGGCACGCCAGCCTTTGTCATCAACGGCTACTACCTGAGTGGCACCCAGCCGTTCAGCAAGTTCAAGCGGATCATCGACCACGCGCTCAAGCAGCCCTGACCGGTCACGCCATCAGCCGCTCGAGTCTGCCTCGTCGAGCGCCTCGCCAGGCAGCGTGGCGGTCGGCCGAACCTGGAGGGGCAGCTGCATGAGGTCGCTGGCCATCCCTTTGCCGTAGAGCATGGCGTAAGCCGCCATCGCACGGAGCACACGCTTGGTGTAGCGCCGGGTCTCACGATAAGGGATGCGCTCCACCCACAAGTCGAAATCGTCGGCGGGACGGGCGTCGACCCAGCGCACTGGCGCGCCAGGGCCGGCGTTGTAACCGGGGATCGCGAGCAGCGGGTTGTAGTCGAACTTGCGCTGCAGGATCGACAAGTAGCGACACCCGAGCGCGATGTTCACCGCCGGGCGCTTGAGCGCATCGACACTGGCCGGGAGGCCGAGTCGACGAGCCATCCGCTGGGCCGTCGGCACGATGAGCTGCATCAGGCCATAAGCGTTGGAGCGGGAGACCACCCGAGGTTGGAAGGCGCTCTCTTCGCGCATGATCGCATAGGCCAGCTGCTCAGCGATGCCCGAACGCCCCAATTCCTTTTTCACGATCCCGTGGTACGGCCGCGGGTGGGCGATCTCCCAGACCGGACGCCACACTCCAACCGGGTAGTGCTCGCGCCACAGGCGGGTCGACGAGCGCAACACGCCGTGGGACTCGGCGGGTGCGTCGATGCGAGCCAAGAGAAAGGCGGCCGCCCAGAGCAGCGACGGGTGGGCGCTCTTGTCCCGCACTCCGAGGGTCTCGAGCTCGGTGAGCGCCCGGGGACCATCACCCTGGCGCACCAGCTCGACCGCCCTGAGAAACGCCGGCCGGTGCAGCTCTGGGTGGTCGGCAATGACGAAGCTCCCGTGGGGCTCGGCCGCCAGGGCCTCGCTGAGCACCTGACGGGCGAGCACCGGGTCATGGCTCACCAGGCGAGCGTGGGCCTGGACCATGTAATAGGAGAGCGGGAAATCGCGGATCACCTGAGAGAGCAGCGCAACGCCCTCGGCGGTGGCCCCGAGCTGCAGCTTGGCTCGACCCAAGAAATAGTGGGGCCGGCCCTGGGCCCAATAAGGGCGCCCCCGCGGCTGGCGCCTAATGGCCCGGGTCAGCGGCTGCACCGCGCCGGCCCAGTCGCTGTTGTCGATGCGCGCCAGGGCCAGTGCGAATAGCGCCTGATCGACCATGTCCCCGTGGGGATAAGCTTCGTCGATGCGGCTGAGCAGCTTGGTGAAGGCGGCCACGTCACCGAGCTTGAGCGCCGCCTCGGCGCCATGGAGACGAGCGTCATCGGCGAACCGATGGTTGGGGAAGCTCTGCTCGAGCCGCGCGTAGCGCTTTCGGGCCAGGGCAATCCGTCCCCCGCGCAAGCCGTAGCGTCCGCCGAGGAAGAGCGCAAAGACCTGCCGCGGATGGCCCTCGCATCGCTCGATGGCGGTACCGATCGCATCGCTCGCCTCGGAATAGCGGCGCAACGACGCCAACCCCTTGCCGCGAGCCATATAGGCCTCGCAGCTCACCTCGTTGGCGGTCTCGTCTTCGACTCCTTTGTCGTTCTTCAGCCCATCGATGATCTTGGCGGCAGCCGCCATCGCTTCGCGCCCCTGACGCGCTTCAGCCAACCCCCGGGCTCGGGCCACCAGCTCGGCCATCTTGGGCGTCACGAGCGGCCCCCGTTGCTTGGACGGAATGGTCGCCAACGCCTGACTCTCCACCTGACGGGCCTCGCCCACCCCGCGACCATTGGGAGACTCGAAGATCACCTGGCGAGCCACGGTCACTGCCGCTTGGGCGTGGGCATGGGTGGGCTCGTTCACCAGCGCGCGGGCCCACTCGAGGGCGACGATCTGCCACTCAGACGGCCGCGGCCGTTTGGCAAGATAGGCTCGAAAGATGGGCGCCGCTGCGTCGACCTGGCGGCTCGCCACCAGCGCGCGCGCCTTGGTCAGCGCCACGACTTGATCGAGCGCCGCGGCAGCTGTGATGCCGTTCAAGCGCACCAGGGCCTCCGCCGGCTGGCCAGCCTTGACCAACAACTCGGCGGCCAGATAGCGCGCGTAATCGCTCAGCACCCAATCGGCGGCGGCCGCTCGATCGAAGGCCACGATGGCGGCGGCCGGATCGCCGGCGAGCTTGCGCAGCCGGGCGAGCTGATACTGCCAGGCCGGTTCTTCGGCCGCGGTGGGAGGCTTGCTTCTCAGTAGGGCCGTCAGCTCATTGGCCGCCCCCTTGTAGGCCTCCCGGGCGACCTGCTTTTTCACAGCGACGAGCCGTGGGTCGGCGAGCCAAGGTACGATGGCACCAGGATCGAAGGTCGGACGGTTCGGGTTGGCCACCGTGGCGGGCAAGGCTTCGACTGGCCCAGCAAGCGCCTGGCCCGAGTGAGCCGGTAGCGGCTGAGCGAGCCAGGGAGGCAGGGACGACGGCACCAGCGGCGCCTCGCCGTCCGAGGGGACCGGACCACAGCCATGAACGGTGAGCAGCGCCACCCCACCCAGCGCCGCCAGGGCAACGCAGAGCCGGCGTCGCCAGCCGTGCCGAGATCGATGCACCACCTGGTTGAAGCTAGTGCAAAACCGGCGACCGGTCGAAGAAGCTGAACGGGACGTCGATTGACGACCCCTCGAGGTGTGACTTACATCCGGCGGGTGACACGCAAAGGAAATCAATGGGCCGTAGTCGTCGCATGCACGGCGACCTGGGGGTGTGCACCAGGAACGGCAGGTGATGCCCTACGCCCTGAGCAGCCGACGGCCGCCGCAGCCCTCGGGGAGGATGACCCACCCAGTTGCCGAACCGTGGCGGCCTACGGTGAGCCGCTCATCGTGGACTGGAAGTCGACTGAACGGCTCGACCTCGAGCTGGCGATGAAGAAGAGCGTCGCAGTAGTCGCCTATACCTGTGACAGCTTTCGTCTGCTCAAGCGGTGCCATCTCGAGGGGAGCTACGAGTTTGCCGGAGTGAGTCGTAAAGAGGACGTGGTCCAGCTCACCTCGCGGGACGAGGTCGCGGCCAACCTTCCCTTCAGCGCCGGCACCATCGGCGCCGGGCTGGAACGGGGGAGCACCATCGATCTGGCCCTCGTCATGGTCGGCAAGAAGGGCACGACGGTGAACCAGGCGACCAACCCGCAGCTGGTGGGTGACTGCGAGGGAGCGACCCATTTCGTCCATGCCGCTTTCATCGGGGCCTTCGCCGTGGCCAAGGGAACTAGCGGGAAGGTGCAAGGGGTGGCCGAGCTGTTCGGTGTGGGCACTTCGGCCGCCAGCGCTAGCGACAAGCTGGTGAGCAACAAGGACGGGGACCTGACCGCCTGTCGAACCGCCAAATCGACGGATGGTCAACCACCGGATCAGTGTCAGTCAGCAGTGCGCGTCGAGCTCATGCCCATCGCCTCGGCGAAAGGCGCGGCCCCGACCACCGCAGCCACTACTACCGCTGACGAAATCGTCAACCGCTGCCCGGCGGGAATGGTGGCGAGCGCTGGCAAGTGCGCAGTCCCAGCAGCCACCGCCGCCCACCTGTGCCAATCTGACGACGCTGCCGACTGTGCTGCTCAATGTGAGCTGGGCGATGCCGGCAGCTGTTATCACCTGGCCTGGCTGCATAACGCCGGCAAAGGCGTGGCCAAGGACCGGGCCCAAGCGCTGAGCCTGTTCGAAAAGGCCTGCCAGGGGGATAACGCCAAGGCCTGCTTTCAAGTGGCCGACGCGCACTTGCGAGCTCGGCTCTCCGAGAAGGACCCCACCCTGGTGACCACCCTGGTCGAACAAGCCGAGCGAGCGCTCGACAAGGCCTGTCAGCTAGGCGACGGCTGGGTGTGCTGGAACACGGCGAGCTGGTACATGAGACCGGCCCGCACCAACCCGGTGTTCGGCGAAGACTACCCCCGCGGCGTGTCGCTCATCGAGCGGGGCTGCAAGCTTGGCTATGCACCGAGCTGCAGCTCATTGGCTGATCTGAAGATCAAGGGCAAGCACACTCCCAAAGACACCGTGGCGGGGCTCGCGCTCCTCAAACGGGCTTGCGACGCCGGACGTTGGCAGGACTGCGAACGGATGGCCAACGCTCTGCGCGCCGGACAGGACGTCAAGAAGGACGCCGACCAGGCGCTGGACGTCTACGACCGCGCCTGCAGCTTCGGAGGACTGCGGGCCTGCAATACGGCCGGCACGCTACTGGTCGAAGGTCAGGACGTGCCCCAAGACCTAGGCCGAGCCCTGGGGTATTTCGAAAAGGGCTGTCCCGACCAAGGCACTTTTGGCTGGGACGCCTGCGCGAGCCTGGCGGCGCTCTATGATGGCGGGAAAGGGGTAGCCCAGGACCGAGCTCGGGCCGCGACGCTCTATGTCAAAGCGGGCAAGACGCTGCTCGCCGGCGAAATGTACGAACGAGGCACAGGGGTCGCCAAGGACCTGGACAAAGCCATCGCCGCTTATGACAAGGGATGCCGTAAGTTCTCGGCTGGTGACTCGCAGGCCAACTGCGACGCCATGGGCCGGCTGTTGGAGCAGAGCGACAAGGAGCGGGCCAAGACGCACTACAAGGACCTGTGCCAACGGATGCGGCACCAGCCGTCCTGCGCCAAGGCCCTACAGCTGGGTGCCAAGCCAACCAGCTCACCCAAACGATAACGAGAGGAGCAGAGCCGGATGACGCCCCCCGTCGTGACCCAAGCGCCGGTGCGCCTCGAGCTGGGTGCGAGCGGCGCAATCTGCTAGTAATTTACTATGATTAGTCTTCGCTGGGCCTTCACGCTCACGCTGCTTGTCTTGGCCCCTGCGGCAGTTTCAGGGGCGTGTTCCCCCACTCTCGCCCCTGATGATGAGGGCGGCGACGGCGGACAGGTCATCGTGACCGAGCCGGGTCCGACCGAGATCTGTGAGGGCCAGTGCATCCCCATCCACCCCAACGGCGAGTTCGACTATCGCGCCATGCGCAGCTGTTTGCTCTGCCAAGCCTGCGCCGACATCTGCACCGATCACAGCGGTGAGCAGTGTGGGGCTGGTGGCACGATCGACACCGGCTGCTCGGTCCAAGCCTTCGATTGTTACGACTGTATCGCTGGACCTTGTGCGCTCAGTCAGAATCCTGACACGACCTTCGCCGGGTTATGCGCCCAGCTCGGCGCCAACTGCTCGATCAACCCGGAGTGCGTCTTGCTCAACAACTGCGTGGTGACCTGCATCGAGCAGGGTGGGGGTGACCCTGACGCCGGCACCGGCGGGATGGACGGCGGACAGATCTAAGCGCCCCAGCCTGCGAAATTGGAAACGGCCAGCCTTGCAGCTGGCCGCCTGCCGTTCCGAGCTCGCTGTAGTTCCGAGCTCGCTGTCGGCTTAGATCACTGCGCGGCGTTAGCCTGAGCAATCGCGAGCAAGTTGCCGTAGCTGCCGCCGCAGGCCTGTGCCACGCAGTCCACCACCATGGTGCGGGGATTGATGACCGTGGGCTGGGGTGTCCCAACCTCGGTGCCCGGCACCATCGAGAAGTTGGGATCCGCATAGACTCCCGTCTCCTCTAACCCGAATTGGGTCTTCCAGTTCTCCACCCCTGCTTGAGTCGGCGGCCCTTCGTTCGGGTCGTCGAGCAGCAAGGTGATGATCTGGATGTTCAGACCCATGGAGCGCCACTGTGCGAGCAAACTTGGGAAGCTACCTGCTTCCTGTGCACAGGGTCCTCACCCATATTGGGATGTGGTGATCAGGATCCCATCCACACCTACCATCCCATCACAATCGAAATACTCGGCTAGGTGGAACTGCCGCTCCCCTTCATTGGGAGGCAGGCCGAACCAGTTGGTGTAGGCCGACACGGTCGCGCCTGCAGTCACGCCGAAGGTGGCGGCCTGCGGATAGGCGCAGCTCATTCCCTTCGGGGGCGGTATGTCCGTCGGGAGAGACACCTCGTTGCCCCCGCCAACGATCGGATCGCCGTTCACCTCCCAGTCGTCGTTTCCGTTCAAGGTGGTGCAACCCACCAGTGCGATCGAAACAGCGACAACCGTTACGCTGCCGAGTGAAGTAGTGCCGCCCACGCTGCTCTCCTCTCCTAAGTATGCCCGTCGTCCAGCTGGAGGACACACATGTCACCAATGTCACATTGTAACATACAGGTGCCGATCGGCATTTAGTAAGTTCAGGCTCTTTCACTGAGGTGATCACGATGCGTCGCCTTGGCCCGCAATCTCGTGCCAGCCTCTGGCGCACAGTGGCACAGGGATGGCGCTCGCTAGCTGAAATCGCCAATGATAATGTGGCTGCGATTCATGGAGTGAGACTTGCAGTTGGAAAGCCCGAACCACTCGCCACCGCGCCAGACAATCTGCGATTGAGGATTTTCCATGTCCAAACTGAAGAACCGTCCCCCCCGACCCCGAGCTCGCCGCACCCCTGCCTACCCCCGTAGCCTGACGCTCCCGGCGCTGGCGCTCGCCATGGCATGCGCCGGCGGCACGGTCGCTTGCGAGGGATCGACGGTCACCAACCAGGGCGACGATGGCACCGGTGGCGGCATGGGCGGCATGTTCGCTGGTGCCTCCGCAGGCGGCTGGGACACTGGTGGCTGGGGCGCTGGTGGCTCCGGCGCAGGCGGCGGCGATCTGGGCGGCGGTGGCGAAGGCGGCATGGGCGGTATGTTCGGCGGCGTGTCTGGCGGTGCCTTCGGTCCAGGGGGTGGCGGGTTCGGTGGTGAAGGTGGCGGCAATGGCGGAGCCGGGATCGGTGGCGAGTTCACCGGTGACGCACCCGACCCCTTCGACGACTGATCAACCAGCCGATCAGCAGTGCAACCTGCTTGCGCCGCAGTTGCCGCCATGACTGACGCCTGGTAGCTCGACGCGATGGCCTCACGAGCACCCACTGAGCTGCGGAGCGAACCCGGCCTGTGAGCGACCGTGGCGTACCCCCGGCAGCCGACCTCAAATTCGAGGATCTCGAGGCCGAAGCCTTCGAGCCCGGCGAAGTAGAACGTCGCTGGCGCGCCGCAGCGCGCGAGCTCTCGGCGGTGCTGGAGCGGGCTGGGGACATCCGCCTGACCATCCCGGACCAATCGGACATTCAGGTGGGGCAGCAGCGACGTCTCGTCGAGGTGCTCTACCAAGCGCTACGGGCTGAGGATCACCCAGAGGCGAAGCGCTCCGTCGTCCGCCGGATGGCCGACAAGCTGGGCCAATACATGCTCTACAGCCGGATATCGTCGACGCCAGCGCTGCACGAGCTGGCCGCCCTATTGCCCTGGTGGATCAGTCAGCTCCCCTCCGAGCTGGTCGACCGGCTGCGGGACATCGGTCTGACCTATATGACCAACGGCGCCATCATCCCGATCCAGCTGGTCTGGCAGCAGCTGCTCAGCGCCCGCCAGGTGTTTCTCGGCCATTGCGTCTGTCGGAGCGCCGGCATCGCCGACGACTTGCACCAGCGGGGCAAGGTCTTCAGCCTGTTGTCCGAGAATAACCAGCGGCGTCTGCTCGACCGCATGGTGGACCGATACCAGGCCCTGCTCAGCGAGCATGGCCAGCTGCCGGACACCGCGGACCGCTACTCGAACCTGCTGGCCGAGCTGGCCGACCTGCGAGCGAGTGGCTCACCAGAGTACCGACTCGACCGGCTCATCGCCGACACCCATCCGGACTGGGAGCTGCTGCCGGTGCACGACGACTACACCCCCGACTGGATCCGCTCGATGCACGCCAATCGCAAGGCTCACCCGATCCATCGCGAGCTGGCCTACGAGTTGGCCACCACCCTGTTTCTTTCCCGAGGCGTGATCTTCACCGCCATGCGGATGATCGACACGCCCTACACCATCTGCAGCTGCCCCACGCCAGAAAATGGTGGCGGCTGTGTGCTGACCAACTGGTTCTACTTCGGGATGGCTAACGCCTCACTGCTGCCCAACGACCAGGCCCATGGGCGCTTTCGCGACATCGACGGCAAGGTGTTGCCCTGCTGCCTTTTCCCAAAGCGTAAGGAACGCGAGTGCCTCGGCTGTGGCTGCGTGCTGCCCGACCGACGACCGCGAGCGCTGACGACGATCTTGCGGGAAGCGGACCGCGCTTTTGCCGCCTATCGCAAGACAGGCGGCTCGAGCGCTGACCCGTGAGGGGCGCTCGTTAGTCGCAATAGGAGGCTG
>JAUVCD010000933.1 GCA_030590865.1 Myxococcales bacterium
GCCTATCGCTGGATGGCGGCCTACTGGCCTGCCTCCTTCGACGTCGACGGCGAGGGCGAGCTGGCAATCGGCTTGTGGTCCAATCATCAGCCCAAGAGCATCGCCGTCGAGTGGGGCGGTCAGCTCTCACGCACGGTGCGACTCGATTTCCACCGGCAGGACTTCGATCCGAGGACCACGCTGTACCAGCTCCAGTACCCGCTGGTCGCCCGCGCGCCCTTCGAACACTACCGCTCTACGGGAGCCATCTTCGGTCAGCGCGAGCTGGTCACCACCGATCAGGAGCAGGCCTATTTCGCCAAGTACGACCACAGCCAACCGGACTACGCCGATCCGACGTTGGCCTATGTGCTCCGCCGCGTGCACTGGCGACGCAACTATCGCTACCACGTTCACTCGCTGATGCACTT
This sequence comes from Myxococcales bacterium, assembly GCA_030590865.1. Classification (GTDB taxonomy): domain Bacteria; phylum Myxococcota_A; class Polyangia; order Polyangiales; family Polyangiaceae; genus JAPYTK01. The sequence continues at coordinate 411 of JAUVCD010000933.1, forward strand.
CCTGCGCACCGGCCATCCGACCTGGTATCACCGCGCCCAAGACTACGCGAACTTCTACGCCGACAAGGCCGTAGCCCATACCGCCGACTCGGACCTCAGCACCTTCGACCAGAACCTCACGCCCCACCCGGTCGGACAGAATCACCCCGACCACGAGCACCAGATGTCGAAGGTGCTCGCGCTGATGTACTGGATGAGCGGAGACGAGAAGCTGCGCGAGGCGACGAGCGACTACGGCGAGTACCTGCGCTGGGAGGAGCACGGACGGATGCCCCACTACTTCCAGAGCTTCCGAGCCTGGCTGCGCAACGTGAAGAACTTCGCCTGGCTCTACGATGTCACCCACGACGATCGCTACGCCGAGGTGGTGCGCCGCTGCGCTGACTTCATCCTGGACTCACGGGATCAGTCCGATGACCCGGAGGTCACGGGGCGCAACCTGGAGCGCGGCTATTTTCACTGGCGAGATCGCGGAATCCACTCCTACTTCGGCACCGCGGTCCTCGGCGAGGTGGGCTTCCAGATGCTCCGGATGTTTCGGACCTATCCGGCGGTGGGCTACGAGCGAATCGAGGACTTCGAAGACGCCCTCCTCGGCATCGCTCAGTTTCACTTCGAGGAGGCGGCTTGGCGCCACGACTACTTCAGCTGGATCATCTACGACTACCTGCTCGACGAGGCGAACCCCTACTCGGAACCTGACGATCCGGACACGGCGGACGAACCCTTCGACTGGTACACGGGCTCTCGATGGCTCGGCTATCTGTACCACCAACTCGGACAGGACGGCTGGTTCGAGGCCTACTCTTCGGTCAGCTATGGCTACAAGGGGACCCCGGGCACGAACATGACGAAGAAGTCCCGGCGACTGGACCAACAGCAAGCCTTCTACCTCGATATCGAACGACCTCCGCCGCGCTACGGCTGGCAAGAGGTGTCGGACCTTCAGGTCGTGGACGAGGGCAACGGCTCGTATACGCTGACCTGGACGGTGCCCGCGGAGGCCACGGCGTACAAGCTCAAGCACGCGGAAAAGCCCATCGTCGAATGGCTGGGCTTCGACCAGATGACCCGCGAGTTTGCCATCGAGCCGGCGGACGCAACCCCCTGGTTTGCCGCCGAGAACATAGCGGATGAGCCCGCGCCCCTGGCGGCTGGAGAGACTCAGTCGCTCACCATTTCCGAGCTCGATGAGGCGGCGGAGCGCCATTTCTCGCTCCGCTACACGACCAACCCGAATCGATGACGCCACCGAGTGTCCCGACCCGAAGGACGGGGGGCTGTAGCGGCGTCGCTTCGTCGCGAGACCCTCGAGTCGAGCTAGGGTCCGCTGGCCAGCTCTCGGATCACCTTTTCCAGGCCGACCGTCACTTGCGCAAGCCGCCGGTAGTCGAGCTTGTCGGGCGTGTCTTGATCGGTGTGATAGTGGGGGTAGCGGAACGGAGCGGTATCGGTGACCATGATCGCTGGGTAGCCTGCTTGCCAGAACGACCAGTGGTCGGACCAGCCCACGCCGGGGATCCAGCTGGGCAAGGCCGCACCTTCGGAAGGAAAGTCGGTGTGCTGTCGAAATGACGCCACGGCCCGGCGCACCAAGTGCCGTGAGGTGACGTTGCCGATGAAGCCGATGAAATTGCCCGTCTCCGAGTAGCAGGCGCTCATCGGAAATGGGTAAGACTGGCTGCCGGCTTCGTCCGAGTAATATCCCATCGTCTCGAGGCTGAGCATCGCCACGATGTCATCGCCCCGCTGCTGACACGCAAGGGCGTAGGCCCAGCTGCCCATGCCCTCGTGTTGGAAATGAGGTGGCTCCTCGTTGGCGAAGGCCACGAACCTGAGCGATCGGGCAGTCTTCTCCTGCGATAGCGCCCGGGCGAGGGCCAAGAGCACCGCGACGCCGCTGGCGTTGTCGTTGGCGCCGACGCAGTTCATCACCGAATCGTAGTGGGCGCCGATGACCACGATCTCCGTCTTCCGTGCCCCCCCGGGCACGTTGGCCACGACGTTGTGACAACTTTGTTGGTGCACCTCGAAGGTATGCCGCTCGGTGGTGAGCCCCGCCTTGCCCAGCTCGTCCTCGAGCCAGGTGACACTCCGGTCCATGCTGGTCGGGTCGCTCACGTTGCGGGAACCGAAGCTGGCGAGGTGGGACACATCTGATTGCAAGGTGGTGGCCAAGCGCAGCTCATCATCAAGCGGCGCGGCAGGCGATCCTTGGTACGACTGGCCGGGCATTCGGATCATGCAGGCCCAACCCCAGATGCCGGCAATCAGCAGCACGACGAGCAATGCTCCGATCCGGTAGAGGGCGCCGCGGGTGAACAGGGGAATGCGGAAGCGCCGCTCCCCTGACGTCCTGGACTGCTTTGCCATGTCTTGTCCTGGCCACTTCGGTGGTCCCCCGATGATCGTTGAGAGATCCTGAACGCACAAGCTGACGTCTTGGACCGGACAAGAGCAGAAC
>JAUVCD010000803.1 GCA_030590865.1 Myxococcales bacterium
GTGGTGTTCGGTCTTAGTGGCCCCTTCGGCGTCGAGCTGGGCTTGCCCCTCAGCGGTCATGTCGGCCACCAAGGCGCGCAGCTCGGCGGGATCAATGGTGTCGAGCTGACCAATGCGTGAGCGCACGAAGTCGTGCTGCAGGTCGCATAGCAGCATGCCCGTGGCGCAGAGCGTCGAGGCGGTCGGCGGCACGAGCAGCGTCGGGATTTGAAGCTCGGTGGCGATCATGCAGGCGTGAAGCGCCCCGGCTCCCCCGGCCACGACCATGGGGAACTCGCGGGGATCGAGGCCCCGCTTGACGGTGATTTCTCTGACGCCGTGCGCCATGTTGCTGTTGATCACCCGGTACATCCCAGCGGCGGCTTGTTGCAGATCGAGGCCGAGAGGCTTGGCGATGTGGTCCTCGATGGCCTTTCGCGCCGCCTCAGTGTCGAGCTGCAGCTTGCCGGCAGCGAAGAAGCTGGGATCTAGGTAGCCGAGCACCAGATCCGCGTCGGTGCAGGCGGGGAGCTTGCCCCCCCGACCGTAGCAAGCCGGGCCGGGTAAGGCGCCCGCGGACTTGGGGCCCATGCGTAACAGGCCACCTTCGTCGATCCAGCCGATGCTGCCACCGCCGGCGCCAATGGTGATGATCTCGAGCATCGGCAAGGCGATGCGCAGCCGTGCGATGTGACCGTCCTGGTTCATCGCCGCAGCGCCGCCTCTCACGAGGGACGCATCGAAGCTGGTGCCGCCCATGTCGACCACCGTGCAGTCCTGGTTGCCGAGGGCTTGGGCGTAGCGGGCAGCGGCCCGCGGCCCGGCGGCGGGCCCGCTGAGCAGGGTCGTGGCTGGGCGCTTCCGGGTGATCTCGGGCAGGGCCACGCCGCCGTTGGATTGCATGATGAGCAGGACGCCAGCGAATCCAATCTCGTCGAGCCGGCTGGTCAGGCTCTCCAGGTAGCGCCCTAGCACCGGTCCCACGAAGGCATCGAGCGCCGTGGTGGAGACTCGATCGTAGAACCGCACCGTAGGCAGCACTTCGGACGAAACGCTGAGGTGGGCCTCAGGCATCAGGGCACGAACGATGTCGGCGGCCGTCTGTTCGTGAGTCGGGTTGGTGAAGGCGTTCATGAAGCAGATGGCCACCGAGTCGACCCCGGATTGCTTGAAGAGCGCCACCGCCGCTTTGACGTCTTCGGCCGACAGGGGCGTGAGCTCTTCGCCCTGAAAGTCGAGCCGTCCTCGGATCGGCCGGCGCAAACGTCGGGGTACCAGGGGCACGACGTTCTGATACCGGTTGTTGTACTGCTCCTCCCGGATCCCTCGGCGCATCTCCAGGGCGTCACGCACCCCCTCGGTGGTGAGCAGCCCGCAGGTTGCGCCGCCTCGAGTGAGCACCGCGTTGGTCGTCACCGTGGTGCCATGCACGATGGTGTCGGTCTGGCCGGCTAGCGCTGGGACGGTCAGACCTTTGGCATCGGCGATCAGCCGCAGCCCATCGAGCACCCCGATCGAGGAGTCCTCGGGGGTGGAGAGGGTCTTGTAGGTTTCGAGCTCACCGCCCTCGCTATGCAAGGACAAGTCGGTGAAGGTGCCACCCACGTCGATGCCGATCTTGAAGGTCACAGGGTCACCGCCTCTCTGCCGCGTGCCTGGCCTCGGCGGTCGGCTGACCGTCAACGCCTACCGCGGCGCCGCTCGTGGGCCGACAGGTGCCTGGCCTCCTCCGATGGGGAGGACTGGCGAGGCTACTACCCGCTACAACGACAGTAAACAGGTACCTATTTACTCCGGTGAGAGCCTGTTGCAGAAGGGCCGGTCAGAACGGATCACCGGTCCGCACTTCCATGAAGCTCCACTTTATCTTCCCGCGGTGGCAGAAGCTGCTCGAAAGCCGACGCGATCTCGCCGAGACGCTCTCGGGGTACCAGATCGGCGATTTTCAGATGGCTGGCCTGGGCGCCTGCACGGCCGCCGGCGCAGTACCGGCTGGGCACAGCGTGACCCTGGTCGATCAGCACGTCGCACCGGTCGATACGAGTGTGCAAGCCGATCTGGTGTGCCTGAGCTTCTTCACCCCCCAGGCCACCGCGGCTTACCAAATCGCCGACGACTTTCGAGCCCAGGGCGTGAAGGTCCTGGCCGGGGGCATCCACCCGAGCGTCATGCCCGACCAGACCCTGGAGCATTGCGATGCGGTGGTCCAAGGACCGGTGGAGGGGCTCTGGGAGACCATCCTGGCCGATTTGGCCGCGGGACGCCTGAAGCGCCGCTACCAGGGGGCCAGCGCCGCGCCCTTCGCCACGCCTCGGCGTGATCTGTTCCAGCACTCCAAGTACCTGAGGACGGGCATCGTTCAAATCTCCCGGGGTTGCCACTTCGACTGTAATTTCTGCGTGGTGCCGTCCCATGGCGGTCAGCGTGTCGTGCCTCGTCCCATCGATGAGGTGCTCACCGACATCGTCGAGCTGCCCTACGGTTCCTTCTTCTTCGGCGATGAGAACCTCCTCTTCCCCGACGCCGCCAACCGTGAGTACCGTCGCGAGTTGCTCAGCAAGATGGCTGAGCGGGGCCTGCGGAAGGTCGCCTTCACCGCCAATTACCCCCACTTCGTCACCGCCCTCGAGGCTGACGACCTCGAGCTCTTGGCTGCCGCACGGGTCCGCCAGATCTACCTCGTTGCCGGGCTCAAGCGACCGTTGCGCGACGAGCTGCCGGACCCGCAGCTGGTGGCTCGGGTGCAGCAGCTGAGACAGCACGGGATCCACACCTTCGCTTCGTTCTACCTGGGCAATGACGACGACCCCGCGCCTGTCGAGCCGCTCATCAACGAGTTCTGTGAGCGCACGGACACCAACATTGCCGAGTTCATCATCCACACGCCTTATCCAGGCACTGCGGCCTTCAGCGAGCTGGATCGAGCGGGGCGCATCATCGACCGCACTTGGGAGCACTACAACGGCGCCAACGTGGTCTTCGAGCCTCTCCACGAAAGCCGCGAGTCACTGCTGGACCGCTACATCTCACTGTGGCGCGCCTTCTACGAGCCCATCACGCCAGCCGAGATGCGTCGCCGCTATATGCGTGGCTTCGGCCGCGGCGTTTTTGGAGTCGACCGGCGGGTGGCAGGGCGTCCAGATGGCACCTGAGGGGGCTCGGCTGCGCCCGCCTGGGACCTCAACCTGCCACCGCTAGCGCGGGGCGGACCGCTCGGTCAGCGCTTGGGCTGGTCCGGCAGACCGAGTTGGCGGCGCTTTTGCTCGGTGGCAGCCGTCAAGGCCCTGGCCTCGGCCTTTCGTAGTGGCCGACGTCGACCTTGGTGAGATGAGGCCAAGTCACGCTGGGCATCCACCGGCACGAGGATCGGCGACGTCAGGACCAAGGGGTGGTCACCGCGGTTGACCACCCGAAAGTAGCTGAAGCCTACCGGGCCATCGTCGAGCTGGGTCGACAGTCGCTGCCAGCGCATGCCATCCAGGGTGATGGGGGCTGGGTCGGTGTCGAGTGCTAGATCAACGCCGCTGGGCGTGCCGTCCAGAAACAGACCGATCAAGGTTGCGCCGCTGTCGATCGCCGGGTCTTGGCCGTCCGCTCGCCCGAACCAGACGGACACCACGATCGGGCCGGCGGCGCCCTTGGCTTCGCCGACGACGGTCGCCTCGGGGTGGGACGGTGGCGCCCAGAGCCGGAGCGCCGGCTGATCACCTGGCGTTCGGGCCAAGTGGGCACGAGCAATCTGGTTGATCACCTCGTAGGTGTAATCGATGGGCATCCAGCCGCTGCCGTCGAGCATCGTGAAGCCCGGGTCGTGGAACCGGTTGCCCAGCGGCATCGT
>JAUVCD010000804.1 GCA_030590865.1 Myxococcales bacterium
TAGTGCTCGAACGGGGTTGGCTGACCGAGCAGCAGCTCGACGAGGCACTCAGTCCGGAAGCAATGATCCGCCCCAGCCTCGGCAAAGACGGCGACTGACTGGAGGTTCGGCGTGCCGCGGCTCGTGGCCCGCTGGGTTACCGCCGCGACGCTGCCGCCACTCGTGGCGTGGTTGGCTCGGTGTCATCTTGCCCAGCCGATGACCGAGGGAACACCGGTGAGCGGACTAGCTTGCTGAGCATGCTGAGCATCACCATCGGATGCTCTCCGGCAAGGTTGGTGTCATCAGGCTCGGCCAGGGTCAGATCGTGGAGCTCTGGCACCACCGAGTCGAGGGGCAGTACCAGCTTGTGATGAGGGGCTTGGCGCTCGACCAGCCCAATGCGCAGCACGTCGTTCTTTCGCATGCTCATCATCACCAGTGGAAGGCTGGCCGTCGGGGCATCGGGCAAGGCGTGGCGCATCAGGTCGTAGCCGTGGTAGCCCGCGACCTGGGCCGCTGGATCGAGGTAGCGGGCGAGGGTAGGCAGGACGTCAGCGTGTCCGACTGGCGTCTCGATCGCAGCAGCCTGGATGCCGGGAACCCGTAGCATGAGCGGCGTGTTCACCAGCGCCTCCCACAGAAATACGGCGTGCACCCAGTGACCTTGCCGTCCTAGCGCCTCGCCATGATCCGCGACCAGCAACACGATGGTTCGGTCGGCTAGCTTGCGCTGTTCCAACCCTTCGAGGAAGCGTCCGAGTGCCTCGTCGACGCCGGCGGCAGCCGCCCGGTAGCGCCTGCGCAGCTCGTCGGGGTCCAACAAGGGGAGGCTCGCGGTCGGCTCGCTATTCTGGTTGGCTTTCAGCTCCCGCCAGTTGTGGACGTCATAGTGGAACACCCAGGCGAAGAACCGCTCGCTGTTGCGCCGATCGATCCAGTCCAGCGCCTCATCGACCAAGCCGTCGGCGGAGGACTGATCAGCGCCGTAGCCCCAGACCTTCTTGTCCGGCCCGTAGTCCCGCACCTCGACCGTATCTTCGAATGAGAACTCGGGCAGCAGCTTGGCGAGAAAGCGACGGGCCGAAAGGGGAATGAACAGAGCAGAGGAGACCGACCGTTGATGGGCGAGCTCGAGCAGGTCGGGGTGCTGCGACTCGGGGAAGTAGCTCCCCCCGGTGAGGACCGGTAGTGCGGTCACCGTGTCGGAGGCGAAGGCATAGGCGCGGCGGAAGTCCAAGCTCTCCTTGGCGAAGGCCACCGTGTTGGGCATGACGGCCGGGTCGTGGGCCACGTCATTCCGCAGCGCGTCGACATAGAAGACGACGATATTATAGTCCTTTGCCGTGCTCCGCAGCGCCTTCAGCGCTGCGGTCACCGAAGGCTGCTCGGCCGGCGGCTCGTTCCACTCTTGGCTCAGCGCGGTGGTGCTGATGTCGTAGTGCCGCCGCAGCCGTTCCATCCGTGATGCCCGCGCTCCCTGCCAAGCCGTCGGATCCTTCAGGTAGGCCTCGGCAAGCTGCTTTCGCATCAGCATCCGTCCCAGGTAGGCCGGCTCTTGCCACACGTGCAGCAGACCCAAGTCGATCTCGATGCGGGCCTCGTCGCTGGCGGTGAAGGTCGTAAGCCAGCACAGGCCACCTATGCCGATGGCGCGAAAGCCAAGCGCGAGGTGGCGTGACCGGGCGCCGAGCAGCACGATCCCTAAGCCTAGACCACTCATGACCAAGAGGGCGGCAAGCAGCTCGAGCATCTCGTGGAGGCGGCTGTACAAGGCGACGAAGACGGTCAAGTCGATGGCGGCCAGGGCGCTTCCGGCTATCACTAGTCCAGCAGCGACCGCTGCCGGCAGACGCCATCGGCGCCGCCGGATTTGCAGCAAGGCGTGACGGGTGCACAGCGCAGCTAGCCCTAGGCCCACTGCGGTGCATCCCAAGAACACATAGGGACCCCAGCGCGCGACCGACGAGCTCTGAATGCTTCCGCCGCTGAAGGTCCACAGCGCCGTGGTGCGAAACCCGAGCACCGTCAGTGTCGCGATACTCAGGGGTACGAGCAGCGCCGCAGCGCGACCTAGGCGCGGCTTGACTGACTGCTCGAGGCTCACTGCGGTCCAGATGTAGAGCCAGGCGATGATGCCGGCGATCGCTCCGACCGCGGCGTACATGGCGCACCCTGCTCGCAGGTGACGCTGCACGTCGACCTGTTGCCACCCCTCGCGCACCACGGCATCGGCCGCCACCGTGGCGCAGCCGCACAGCAGCCCGGCCGCTACAGCGGCAAGCAGCCAGTCCAGCGGCGACGCCAGCACGCCGGTGCTATCGCGGCGATCCATCGAGCTCGAGCTCCCCGTGCCACACAGCCAAACTCCGCGAATCGCGGAGCCCGCTATCGTACCTAGCTTCGGTCCCGATACGAGCGGTTTCGGTCTTGTCTCAGGGAGACCGCTGAACGTTTGAGGGGTGTGGCCCCAGACCCGAGAGTTACGACTTGTCGTGGCCCCAGACGAGGTCCTGTCGGATCCAGCCCCGTTCTTCGTCCCCCACGAAGAGGTGCAGCCACAGTCCCTGACGCGCCTTGACGAGGAACACCTCGGCCAGCTCGACCTTGGCCACCACCTTCGAACGGATGGTGGGCTTCTTCCGTAGGTTGGCTCGGTTGACCTTCACGATCGCCGTCTTCTGCTTGCACAGCAGCCGTGCGGCTACCCAGGCCCGATCACCTTCATAGTCTTGGACGTGGACCCAGCCGCCGTTGCGTCCGACCACCTTCACCGGGTAGTGCTGAATGGCGGTGAACACGACCTGGTGCTCTTTCGAGGGTCCGGCCCGGAAGTTGGCTTCCTGAACCGCGACGCTGAGCATCTCGGCCAGGGCGGTGCTGGGCAGCAACCAAGCGGCCAGCATGACCAGCATGAGCAGACCGGGGTGGCGTCTCGAGGTGCGACCGGTCCGGTAGATCGCCAGACGCAGGGGTGGCCTCGGTGGTGCTGTCGGGCCGTGTTCCATCCCATCTTGGATGCCACGGGCGACCGTCTCTGGCCAACTTCGGGCGCCTGCTCTGGCCCAGGGAGTTGTCTGTCTCTTCGGCTCGCTCAACGGCGTCTTCTGACGCCTTGAAGCGGGTAGCCCGCGGCAGCGAGGCTGATTAGGGTCCGCGGCCACCATGCTGCGCTCGTCACTCATTCCCTTTCTCTGCATCCCCGTCATCATCTTGGCTGCCGCCGGCTGTGGTCCCGAGCCTCGTTCGCCCGAGCCCGTCCCCGCGCCGTCGCCGAACCCGTCCCAGGCGGTGCTGACCCCGCTCCGCTACGACCAGGTGCCCCGCGAGGAGCTCAATCGTCTGGCGGCCAAGCTCGCTCTGCCCTTGTTCTGGGTCAGCGATGCCAATCGTGATGGTGCCATCGACGGGTCAGAGATTGCCGTTCTGTGGGGCGTGGCCAACACCGCTCGTGCTCATTGGTTCCAGGGCAGCCAGCCCACCAGAGCCTTCGAAGAGGCTTACCGTCAGATCGTGACCCTGAAGACCAAGGGGCCGAGCTTCGATGGCCTCGACGCTGCCGAGGTACAACGGCGCAAGCTCATCATGAAAGAGCTCGACCAGGGCCAACCCACCTTGGTGCGCACCCGCTTCGTCAACGCTTCGGTCCAGGACTTGACGATCTTGGACAACCTTCTCGCCGCGGCCAAGCTGATCGAGCGTATTCATGCCAAGCAACTCGGCTCCTACGAGCTGCTCGCCCGGCTGCCCTTCGACGATCCGGCCAGTCGCATGGTTTTTTACCGCAATCAGGGGCCTTGGTGCATCGCGCCGGCCACCGAGATGGACGG
>JAUVCD010000850.1 GCA_030590865.1 Myxococcales bacterium
CGCCAGCACTGGCCAGCGGTGGGCAGCCTGGGTGTTTCTGGCGGCCGGTGGCGCCAGTGCGGTGGCCGGTGGCGTGCTCACCGGGATCGCCTGGAGCGAGCAGCGGAGCGCTCAGAGCATCCAGGGCACGACGGAGACGGCCAACATCGAGCCGAGCCAATTGGACGACTACAACACCCACATCGCGAAGCGAGACCGCTTCCGCGCCGCCGGCGGCATCGCCTTCGGCGCCGGGGCGCTCTTCGGCGTCACCGGCTTTCTCCTCTACGCCTTCGACCAGCCGACCATCAACGCCGCGACGCCCCGCAAGGCCCCGCGGGACGACGACGAATCGGAGCCCGAGACCAAGCCCGGTGACGGCGCCATGGAGGTCGGCGCCGCCCCGGTCCCGCTGCCTGGCGGCGCCGCGATCTTCATCCAGGGGACCTTCTGAGTCCCCCTTCGACCGGCGCGCTGCCCCAATCGCCCGACCGGTGGCGTGGTATAGCCACGCTCGGCCATGAGCGAGGGTGACCAGGGGTCGGCTGGCGCTTCCGACCACGCCGGAATGGCCGTGGGCTTGTCGGGGCTGCTGCCGACGCTCGAGCAACCCCTCGCTGCCGGGGGCCCGGACGGGTCGGTCGACCCAACGGTGGACGTCATGATCGACCACTTCGAGCTGCTCCGCCTGCTCGGTCGGGGTGGCATGGGAGACGTCTACCTCGCCCGGGACACCAAGCTGGGGCGGAAGGGAGAATAGGTATTTTAAAGGGGCCGAGGGTAAGTAGTACAGCAATGGCGGGGTAGGTTTGTTGCTTACATGCCACCGCATGGGCCTACCTGTTTGGCAACCCCGTCGTCGCGGAGCGGACCTACCTCTACGAGGACGACTCCTTTGAGCCGGTGGCCCACCAGGAGGACGGGCGCTGGGTCCATTACGTCAACGACCAGATTGGGACCCCAGAGAGGCTGCTGGAGAACGGTGGCGACGTGGCCTGCGAGCTACGCCGTAGTGCTTGGGGGCAGACCGAGGTGCTGCCGGGTGCCAAGGCGAGCACGCCGATCCGGTTTCAGGGGCAGTATGCGGATGAGGAGACGGGGCTCTGCTACAACCGATGGAGGTACTTCGAAGCGGATGCAGGGCGGTTTACCTCTGGTGATCCGATTGGTCTAGCTGGTGGCTGCAACGAATTCGACATCGGACCCAACACCTTCAGGTGGTCAGACCCGCTGGGACTCGCGAAACGCGGGCCAAAAAAGTGGCCCGACGGACCCCACAACCAGACTATTCAGAGGCGAATCGAGGAGCTCAAAGAGGAGCTCGGGCCCGACTGGAAGCACACGCATGGCGGATCCGAGAAGGAGGAGGTTATTCCAACTCCTCAAAGCGCAACAGGCAGAAGTTGTAGACGCCCGGACATCACGTTCACGAATAGGAAGGACCCCAGGAAAAAGCACCGGGAAAACGTTGGCAAGAAGCGAGGGAAGAGAAGTAAGCGCCCCGACAAACCCATTACTCGTGAAGAGCAGGCGCTGGACGATCTCGCGGGCGCCACTGGAACCCGGCCTGAGTTTACGGCATACAATTGAGAGGACAGGTCTCGCTAGATGAGCTCAGCTACGATTACAGCCTATTGCACTAGGGATGACCTCCGGCAATGGTTGGTCAGCTTGATGACGACCAGTGACCTATTGGCCTTTCCGATGACGCTCGAGACAGCAGACCACACAGTGGTAGCCGATCCAACGCAGCTCGTGCTCACAATAGACACTTTTCGCATATATCTGTTCCCGCGGAGCGCAATGCCCGACCCGCTTCCAAGGTGCATTGGGGAGGTCGAGTCGAGACGACGAGGGTGGATCAGTTGCGACGTTGGTGGCGTGCGAGATTCCGATGGCATTCGTGTGCTCACACAATCCACGATCTCGGGCGAGGACTTCGACTTTGAGGAAGTTCATCCCGCACGGTACGTGCGATCTCTAAAACGTCGTCTGGCAAAATCAACGAAGGCTGGTGTGCGCGCCGTCGGGACTGACGTCGTGTACAAGCCAGTGCGATACACCGAGGCGGCGGTGAGATTGGCTTCTGAGGGGGTTCAGTGGAAATACGACCTGACCTCTGTGCCTTCGTTTGAACCATGGGACCTTGGTTCGGAGTAGAAGCCATCTCATAGACAAGTGTCTCTTGACGGCTCTAGAAAGGTGCCAGGTGCGCCATTCCGCCATTGAAAATGGTGCCAAGGGAGGCAGAACTTATCACTTGATACTTCGGCGTCCCAAGGTAACAAGTCTCCTTACGACCCTTGGAGGATAGGCGATCCGATGGGGTGTAGGATAAGTAGCACGGCAATGGCGGGGTGGGACTGTTGCTTGCATGCCACTACATGAGCCTATCTATTGCACCTGATCCGTCGGCCAGCAGCTCGGCAGCACCTGAACCAAGCACCAGCGCCTCGGCCGACCCGGCTCCGAGCGCCAGCGCCGCCGCTAGCGCAGCGCCTGAGGGCACGACGACTGCGCCACCGGCACCGCCCGCCTCGGGTTGTGGCTGCACCGTAGCGGGCCACAGCCCGTCGTCGGCCGCGGCTTCATTTGCGCTACTCGCCGTCGCTGGTGCGGCTTTCCGTCGGCGACGCAGGGCCTTGGGCTAGTGTCCTGAGGACTCGGCACCGCTGCCCGCGGTGCGCTAGGATGCGACCATGGGCCTGAGCGGCGTCATCGGCGATCGCTTCGAGATCGATCACCTGGCCGGCCAAGGCGGCATGGGCGCTGTCTATCGCGCCTGGGATCGCGTCGGGGGCGTGGTCGTGGCGCTCAAGGTGCTGCACTACGACTCGGATGAGCACCTCGCGCGGTTTGCACGGGAGTCGCGCTTGCTGTCTCACCTCGACCATCCGGGCATCGTCCGCTTCGTGGCCGAGGGCACCCTGCCTGATGGCAATGCCTATCTGGTCATGGAATGGCTCGACGGCGAGAGCCTGTCTGAGCGACTCGATCACAGCTTGATGACCATCGGCGAGACGCTCACCCTGGCAGCAGGCGTGGCCGCAGCGCTCGGCGCCGCCCACGAGCGAGGGGTGACGCACCGAGACCTCAAGCCGGGCAATGTCTTTTTGATCGACCGCTCGGTAGAGCGCGTCAAAGTCGTCGACTTCGGCATCGCGCGGGTGGCGGACTCGGGTCGGGCGCTGACCGCAACCGAGCAGATGCTGGGCACGCCGGGATATATGTCTCCCGAACAGATGCGCTCGAGCCGCGAGGTTGGCCCGAGCACCGACGTCTACGCCCTGGGCTGCGTGATGTTCAAAGCGCTGACGGGGCGCACGGCCTTCGTCGGCGAGAGCGGGTTGGACGTCATCCTCAAGGCCGCCTCGGGCACGGCGCCACTCCTTTCGACCTTACGGAGCGACATGCCCCCAGATCTCGACCAGCTGGTCGCGGCCATG
>JAUVCD010000341.1 GCA_030590865.1 Myxococcales bacterium
GTACCAACGCGGCGTCATGGGTGTGTCTCGGTCAGTGGCGACCGATGCGGCATCGCCGCCGACCCGTCCAGACGAGCGCCAGCCCCAACAATCCAAGCGCTCCCCACGGCGATGGCGTGCCACCCGATGGCACGCGGCAGCCGCAGCCGGAGTCGTCGCCGGTATCGCCGTCCGCGCCGCTGCTGCTGCTGGACCCGCCGATGCCGCTGCTGGACCCACCGGTGCCGCTGCTGGTGCTGCCGCCAGCGCCGCCAGCGCCGCCGGCGCCTTCGGTCATGCACGTTGAGCTGCAGCCGTCACCGTCAGCAATGTTGCCGTCGTCGCACTGCTCAGTGCCACAGACCACGCCATCACCACACCCGGTTTCGGGCAAGCAGATGGCCGAGCAGCCGTCGCAGTCGGTCGTGTTGCCGTCGTCACAGGCCTCGGTGCCGCACATGGCGCCATCGCCGCAGCCCGTCTCCATCACGGCGCAGTCGGCGGAGCAGCCGTCGCAGTCGGTCGTGTTACCGTCATCACAGGCCTCGGTGCCGCACACGAAGGTGTCGCCACAGCCCGTCTCCACGGCACTGCAGTCGGCCCGGCAGCCATCGCAGTCGGTGGTGTTGCCGTCGTCGCAGAGCTCGCCCTGGTCGAGGTTCCCATCACCACAGACGGGCGCCGATGTGATCGAGCACTCGCCAGGATTGACCGAGATGCACGCCTCGTCGATTCGCGCATCGCCGGTCGAGCCACTGGTGAGGTCGGTACCGACGTAGATCGTCGTGGTCGCACTGGTGGCCGTGAGGCTTCCCTCCACCAGGCCGTAGGTTCCCGTGACGGGAGCTGAGGCTACGAGCGTCCCGGTGCGTGAGTTGAGGCGGATCTCGCCGACGCCGCCATTGCCCGCAACGTAGAAGCTCACCCAATAGAGCTGGGCTGGCGTCGTCGTGACGGCCTGGGTGATCCCCTCCACCTCCCCGGTTTGGGTACGCGGGGAGCGCGTCCCCGCGTACATGCCGGGATCGGTGCCGGTGGCCCAATAATCGCAATCGACACCCGCCGAGGTGCTGTCGGTGGCCCAACCCACCGGCGCGGTGTTGTGCGGGCTGGCCGGGCAGTTTTCCATGTCACCGTTGACGAAGAGATTCTGTGCCCAAGCCGCGGGGGCGATGGCGAAGGCGGCCACCGCGACGAGCGAGCCGACGAGCATCGCGGCGAAAGTATGGGAACCGTGGCGGGTGGACCGGTTGCTTCCTGACATCAGCGTGGGCTCCTTTCGGCGAGAGCAACCGATGGGGTACATCTCGTACGCGACCCAATAGGTGAGCCTATCCAGTAGCATGGTACCGGAAGAGCCGCTCCACCCCTCCTTCCTACCTACGCCCATCCTTGCCTGCACTCGACGGTGGAGGCAGCGTGCGATACTTCTCTGAGTCATGAAAAGGCACCTTGAAGTCATCCTGGCAGCACTCCTCCTACCGCTGGGTTGTAGCGCCGAGGACGAGGTAGGGGGGGGCCACGGCAGCGAGCCGGACCTCGTCGGCATCGATGGCGTCACCATCCAGCAGGTCGCTGTCTATCAAGGCGTCAAGCACGTCCTCGCCGAGAACGGGGTGGCCGTTCAGTCGAACGTGCCGCTCGTCGCGGGCCGCGACGGCATGGTCCGAGTGTTCTACGCCGCGGCGCCCGACAAGGTGGGCACCACCGTGGTCGGCCGGCTGACGATTGGAGAGCACCCGCCGTTGGAGGTCGAGGCGGTGCTGGGGTCGCAGTCGTTCGATCACGATGTGGGCACGACCATCAACTTCGCCTTCCTCGGCGACCTGGTCGGCGACACCTTCGACTACCGCGTGTCTGTTCTGCACGAGGGCGAAGAGGACAACCCGGCCGCCCATTTCCCCGTGGAAGGCCTGGACAGCCGTCCCGTCGACACGCAGCAGAACACCCTGAGGGTGATATTGGCGCCCTTTGCCTACCATGCCGACGGCTCGGGCCGCGTTCCGGATCTCTCGCCCGAGAAGGTCGAGCTCTACCGGCAACGCTTGCTGCAGCTCTACCCGGTGTCCGACGTGGAGGTGAGCGTCCGCGAGCCCCATGACTGGAGCTCGGCAATCGCCCCGAACGGCGACGGCTGGCAGGACGTGGGCATCACGCTCTTCGGCTTTCGCGGCCAGGACGGCACGGCTGCGGACGTCTATTACTACGGTCTCTTCAACCCAGCAGACTCGTTCGCGGCCTACTGTGGCGGCGGCTGCATGCTGGGGGTCACCCTGGCGAACACCGACCCACCGGACGTGGGCAGCCCCCAGCTCCGGTTGGCGTTGGGAGTCGGCTTCGAGGAGGTCGCCACCGACACCTGCGCGCATGAGCTTGGCCACGCCCATGGGCTCACGCACGCCCCCTGCGGGCCGGGGCTCGACCCGGCCAGCATCGACGGCGCCTTTCCCTATTCGGATGGAGGCATCGGCATATGGGGCTACGACATCGTCAGCCAGCAGCTGATGGATCCCGCGGGCTACAAGGACATCATGAGCTACTGCGATCCCACTTGGATCAGCGACTACCACTACGTCGCGCTCGGGTACCGCGGCAAGCACGTGAACTTGCCCGACTACTACCAGGGCACCACCGTGAGGCCGTCACCTCGAGCGCTGCCGCCGCCGGTCGATTACGAGCTGATCGCCATCGACGGCCAGGGCGGCGGACATTGGGAGCAGCCGGTGCGTCAGCAGCCCTTCACGACGCTGGGCCCGGTGACGGTCAGCCTGCTCACCAAGGAGGGGCACGCCACCCAAATCCGCGCCCACTTCTTGCGCTGGGATCACCTGCCCGGGGGCTTGCTCCTCTTCCCGAAGCCGGCGTTGCCGGTGAGCCGTGCGGAGCTGGCGCTTGACGGCAAGTTCGTCGTCGTCGAGCGCGACTGAGCGACAACTGAAACATCAACAAAAAACGAGGCCGCTCTACGGGACTGCCCACATCGTCACTGGGCGTCGTGACCCACCAGCACGGTTCCTTCGGCGCCCACCGCGAGACCCGCCTCGCCATCCGCCGTGATGTCGATGCCGCCCAGCCGGTGTGACGTTCCGCTGACCTGAAGCGTCCAGGTTTGACCGTCGGCCGTGTGGCGGATCTCCCCCGAAGGCCCAACCGCCCAGGCGAGGTTGGGGCTGATTGCGACGACGTCGTGCCCCGTCCACGCTCCGCTCGGTGACCAGGTGAGGCCGCCGTTCGAGGTGTGATAGGTCGCGGTGCCGACGGCCCAGCCGTTGTTGGCGGTGCTGAAGCTCACGCCGAAGAACCACTCGTTGGGGTTGGCCGTTTGTGGGGACCATGTGGTGCCCCCAGTGGTGGTCTTCAGGATCGTGCCATCCACACCGACACAGTAGCCGGTGTTGTCATCCACGAATGCCACGCTGTAGAGGTGCTTGGTCGTCCCGGACCCCATGGTGTTCCAGGTCGTGCCGTTGGTGGTGCGGTAGATATCACCGCCTTGCCCGACGGCCCACGCGCGCGTCGCCGAGCGCGCGAAGACCGCTTCGATGTCGCCGCCGCCGACCGACTGGTCCGTCCAGTGGGTGCCGTCCACCGTCGCGATGATCGTCCCGTCGTCTCCTGCCGCGAAGCCCGTCGTCCCGTCGACGAAGCTCACGCCATTGAGGATCTTGTCCGTCGGTACGGTCAGCGTCGTCCAGCTCGAGCCGCCATCGGTCGTCTTGATGACGGTGCTCATCACGTTGAAGAATGGGAAGCTGTAGCCCACCGCATAGGCCGTGCTCGCGTCGACCAGCGCGACGTCGCTCAGCGGTTTGCGGATGCCATTGGTGTGCATGGTCACGGTGGCGCCGGTGTCTGTGCTGCTGCCCACGGCCCCGCCGCTGCCGACCACCACCATCCGCGTCGCCGAGGCGGTGATGGCGTGCCAGTTCGTCGATAGCTCGATCGGGTGAAGCGTCCAGTTGGCTCCGCCATCTGCGGTGGTGATCACGGCGGTCGCTATCGCTTCCCCATCGCCGCTGAGCGCAACGTAGCCCACCATCGTGTCCACGAAGTGGACCTCACGGGCGGAGCTCGGGTACAGGCTGGGATTGATCCCTGGATTCTGCGCGGTCCACGTCCCGCCGCCGTTGGCCGTCGTCAGAATCGCCGCATCGTCGCCTACCGCCCATCCCTGCGACGTGGTGACGAAGGACACGCTGCTCAGCTCCGTGCTGACGCCGCTCGTTTGGGGCGCCCAGGTGCCGCCGCCATTGCTCGTCGCAATGATCGTTCCCAAGCGGCCTACCGCCCAGCCGTTCGATAGGTCGGCGAAGGCGACATCCTCCAGGTCGTTCATCGTGGTGCTGGTCTGACTCGCCCAGGAGCTGCCACCGTTCGTCGTCGCCAAGATGGTGCCGTTGTCTCCGACGGCCCAGCCGTGGGTGGTGGAGGCGAAGCTCACGCCGTTGAGGTTCTCGGCCGTGCCGCTGACCTGGCTCGACCAGGTCACACCACCGTCGGTCGTCTTCACGATGGTGCCGGTGTGGCCCACCGCCCATCCGATCAACGCCCCGTTGCAGTCGAGCGCCGCCAAATCCTCCGTCGTCCCAGAAGCGGACAGCGACCAGCTGACCCCGGTATCGGTGGTTCTCATCACCGTGCCCCAGTGTCCGACCACCAGCCAGGTGCCCGTGGTCAGCATCTCGACCGCACGCAAGCGATTGCCCTGCGGCAAGGGTTGCGACCACTGCCAGGTATCCACCGCCCCGGTGGGCATCGGACCTGAGCCGCCACCGCCGGAGCCGCCCTGCCCGCCGGCCGAGCTCCCGCCCTGTCCACCCGCGCCGCCGGTGCCGCCGATGCCGCCGATGCCGCCGGTCGAAACCGTGCCGCCCGTGCTGCCGCCGCCGCCACCGGAGCCGCGAGTCGACGACGTGCTGGTGGTCGTGACGGTGTTCGTTTCGTCACCACCGCAGGCGAGCCCGCCGCACACGAGCGCAGCCATCCCCAACCACCCGTAGAGCCCTCTAATGCGCATGGACCGAGGGTACCACGGGGCGGCTGGCCGCTTCGGCCCGACGGCGGCCCTGTTGCCTGGCGCCAGTTTCGCTACTCCGTAGACTTCAGGGCACCGCAGAGTCTCCGGGAAAGCCGGGGCGAATCAATACTGCGACGTTGATGCCATCATGGGAGGCCACACAAGCGCCCTTATTGTGGATCGGCAGAACACGGATGAACGCCTCTTATGCGAACAATGGGGGTCTGATCGCCGCGGCACAGCAATCGATACGCGAACACGCCGTCGATAGCTCCGAATCCCTTCACGCACGTGAGTCAACATGGCATCATTGACGATACGCCAACCTTTTGTGGCTTTCGCTCCTGCTCGCTACCCCTTCGATTCCACCATCCCCGCAGCTCATGAGCCGTTCCCTCAACCTGGGTAGAGTCAGCACGGCGGTGATGCTGGCCGTCTGCACGATCATCTTGGGCAGCGGCTGGCTGGCATGTGGCGAGGCTGATCTGGTCTGCGTTCCGGGCCGCCAAGAACTCTGTGTTTGCAGCGGTGGAGTGGCTAGTTTCCAGGTTTGCCTCGCTGACGGCTCCGGATTCGGCGCTTGCAACTGTGGCGCTGGTGGCGGCGGAAGCGGTGGTACGGGTCCCAGCAGTTGCACGTCAGTTTCGGACTGCTTCGGTACCAACTCTGACTGTGAAGAGGCGGTGTGCAGTGGCGGCGTGTGCGACCTCGTCCCATTGCCCGCCGGTCCGCTGGAATGGGATCAAACTGAACACGACTGTCGCGAGCGGGTCTGCGACGGGACAGGCGATGTGGTCGACAAGGTCGACGAATTCGACGCTCCGACCATTTCGGAGCTCCAGCCCGGCCTGATGCCGTGTGGAGAGGTGTTCTGCCTCGAGGGGTTCCCGGTGAAGGACGTGCCGCCTATTGGCACTATGTGCGGGATGAATTTCGGCCGTTGCGATGGGGGGAACTGGTGCGTCCCTTGTATGGGAGCCGGGGACTGCGGGGAACAGCCGCACGACAGCGAGTGCGGCACGCGCCTCTGTTACGGGGATCTCTGCGAGGTGGACTCAGCTACGGCCGGTACCTACACCGCGCTTCAGCTCGGTGGTCCGTGCCAGTTCGAAATCTGCGATGGGACGGGCGGCTTCGCCCAGATCATGAACAACACCGATCTGCCCAACGACAACTTGGTGTGCACCACCGATACGTGCAGCAACGGCAGTCCAATATTCACCGTCAACCAAGGTGGCCCCTGTCTTGGCATCGGCACGTGTGACTCCAACGGATATTGCGTCGGCTGCACCACCAGCGCGAACTGCGGCGTGGACACAGCCTGCCTCACGTGGAGCTGCGCCCAGGGAACGTGTGTGCCGAGCTACGTCGCCGCCAACACTTTGGTTGGGCAGGATGACCCGACCGACTGCCGTGACACGGCGTGCGACGGCTTGGGCAACGAGATCATCTTGGCGGACGACGGTGAGATCCCGGTGAGCGACAACAACGAGTGTACTCAAGACGTCTGTTTCCATGGTGACGCGTACTACGATGTGATGCCCCTCGCCACGCCCTGCGGCCAAGGGCAGTTCTGCGATGAAGCGGGGAGTTGTGTCGACTGCAACGGCGCGAGTCAATGCCCGCAATCGACGGTGGAATGTGCGACCGCCAGCTGCAACGGGTCCGTGTGCTTCATCGAGAATTCAGTTCCCGGGACCGTGCTTTCCGCGCAGACGCCCGGTGACTGCCTCGTCCGACGCTGTGGTGGTAATGGCGCCGTCGTGTCAGAAACGTCCATCGGCGACATGCCCGATGACACCAACGAATGCACGCTGGATCGGTGCAACGGTGGCATGCCGGAACATCTTCCGCTGCCGGCTGGTACGCCCTGCAGCGTGGGCGCGAAGGTGTGTGACGGCCAGGGCAACTGCACCTAGCGAAGGCTGATGCTCGTTGTGGCGCGATTTCGGCGATCGCGTTGGGCGAAATACGCACCGTCGCGCTTGTGTAGGGGGCTAGCTTGACCAGCGCAGGGTCCGCGCTCCCGCTCCCCAGGTTCACTAAGGCGTCACCGCCGAAATCAATGGTAGGGGACAAGAAAAGCGAGGTCTGGGGGCTCGGGGACTGCTGAACAACTGGTGGGGCTCCGCACCCGGCGAGGAGCGCAATGGCAACAAGACAGGGACGGGGCGTGTAGCGACAGCTGGCGACGGCGCCTGGTCGGTGGCACCATCCCGTCGATGATGAAGAGACGGAAGCTCACGGCGGCACGGAAGGCGCTGATCTGGTGGTTTCGGGCGCCTGCGAACCCTTACATCTGCGTCTCCTTCGCCGTGGATTCCACCGCGGCCTCGGGCTATCTCGCCGACCTGGCGCAGGGGCACGACGTTGCGGTGTCCATCAACCATCTCGTCACGGCCATCGTCGGCCGGGTGCTGCGGGAGTTTCCCAAGGCCAACGACCGTCTCGCCCGCGGCAGGCTGGTGCGCCGTCGGGCCTGTGGGCTCGCCATGCCCGTCGATCTGCGGGTTGCAGGCGCGGCGGCCGCTCAGGAGACCGCCATGGCCGTGCTCGAGGAGGCAGATCAGCTCTCGCTGGTGCAGATTGCAGCGGGGAGCCGCAAAGTGGTCGACGCAGAGCGTACCGGGCGTAGCGCCCTCGGTTGGGTCCAGTGGGCCACCAGGTTGATCGACCGAACGCCTTATCCGGTGCTCGCTCCTCTGCTGTCCGGCTTCGACTGGCTCACGCGCAACTCGCCGCTGTCGGATCTGCTGTTCGGGCACTTGCCTGGCGCTGCGGTTACCAACGTCGGCGCCGCACTGGCCCCCCAGGCTGGCGTGCTCTTTCGTGGCGCGAGTATGGAAATCCCCCAGCGGCTGATGCACGTCGGCACGGTCTGGGGTGTGTCGGTGATCCAGGACGAGGTCATCCCCGTCAACGGCGAGCCGCAGGTACGGCCCATGCTGCCGGTGGTGCTCTGCTTCGACCATCGGTTGTGCGATGGCGTCTACGCCAGCAAGATGGTGCAGCGGTTCAGCGAGATCCTGCTCGAGCCGGAGCGCGAGTTCGGCGCCGATGGCGGGGCAATGGCGCGCTAGCACGTTTCGGGAGGCTGTCCCTTCTGAAAACCAGGCCCACGCGAGGTATGCCCGTCTGCCTTCCTCGGCGGTGTCGGCGGGGCTCTGGCAAGACCTGCCCCCACCCCCGGCGCGCCGGGGGCTGCGCCGCCATGCTAGGGTTGCCAGCGAGGAGAAGCTCTGATGTCGGAACGGATGATTCGAAGCCGCCTTGCCAAGATGCTCCGCAAGCTGGACCGGCTGGAGCGCCGGGGCGCGCGGGATCTGCGGTTCCCTGTGGTGATCGGGGCAACCCTGGCGGCTGCTATCGCGGCATGTGGCGAAACGGCGGACGTGTACGGGATGCCGACCGAAACCGGCACGACGACGACCACCACCGACGTCGGGGGCAACGCTGGCGGCGGCGGTGAGGCCGGCGCAGAGAGCGGCACCGGCGGCACGGGCGGCTGAGAGCGGTCGCTGTCTCGCAGCGACGACCCCCCAGTTGCCATCCGTGGGGCCGAGTGGGATCGTCCTAACGCCCAATGCGCACGGAAAAAGAGAAGGCTGGTTCGGCGATGATCCTGAATGCTCGACGGGCTGGGCGCTTGTTGCTCCCCGTGGCGTTTGGTTTGCTCCTCGGGTTCTGGGGAGCGGACCGCGGCATGCGCCTGGTGCCCGACGCGGTCGCAACGGCCGCTGGCACGGCGCTGATCGCTTGTCTGCTCTTGAGCTACGCCTTCTTCAAGAGCAAGCCGCAACCTCGCCGCAAGTTGCAAGCAAGCATCGCCGGCGCGGTCGCTTCGATACTGATACTCGGTGCGGTGGCTTGGATGGCCCGTCCCTCGCCCCTGACGAGCCAAGATGCCGCTCACTTCGAGGCGAGCTTCGCCGTCGAGCGCCAGCGCTATCGAGAGCATGCGCAGGGGATGGTGCGAATCGTCGAGCGGCTCCAAGCAGCTTCGCTACCACCTGCCGACGACGAAGCGGTTCTGTCTGCCGACCAAGAAGTCGCGCTCCTGGATGCCTGGATTGCCTTCCGGGACTATGCGATGGCGCTCGACCAGACTCGCCGCTTCTACGAGGATTACTACCGCTTCGACATCTCGCGACATGAGCGCGCGCAGCACCTGAAGAGTTTCTTGCTCACCTTCGCAGCCGAGCTTGCCCTCTACGAGAACGCCGCCCGCTTCGCCGCCCAGATTGCCACCAACGCCAATGCCAAGACGTTCCTCGATGCGCCCCACGCCGAGCGGCAGTTGCCGGGCGGCACGCTCAGCTTGATGCGTCAGCAACTGCTCGGCGCACGGGATCAGGCACGCATCATCGCTGGGGAGCAATACCTCGACTCGCTGAGACTAACGATCGACGCCCACAAGTTGGCTGAAGAGGAAGGTGTCTCCGGGCTGTGGCGCCGCGTCGATCAGAGTCTGGCCGCCATTGACGCTCTCGGCGTGATCGATCGCAGCGAGACGACGGTACGCGCCGATCTTCAAGGCCTCAAACGGCAGCTCAAACGGGCGTGGTATCCCGTGCAGAAAGGTGCCGCCGAGACCCTCGGCGACACCAGGGTGCGGCGGATCGGCCATTACCTCATCGACAAGCCGCTAAGCGACAAGATCGACACGATGCTCATGCCCGGCGACGTGCTGATCTCGCGCAAGAATTGGTACTTGAGCAACCTCGGCCTGCCGGGCTTCTGGCCCCACGCCATCCTCTATCTCGGCGCGCCTGACAAGCTCGCGCGCTATTTTGATGACGACGAGGCCGTAGGGTCCTGGGTGAGCCAACAGGCCACCCGAGCAGGGCTCGAAGGCGACAGGGCAGCTGAGCCGGGGGGCGCCGAGCGGAGCTTCAGCCAATGGCTGGCGCGCCGTTTCCCGAGCGCCTCGCGCGCCTATGGTCGCAGTGAGGCTGGTGAGCCTCG
>JAUVCD010001065.1 GCA_030590865.1 Myxococcales bacterium
GGCTTCGATGGTCGGGTCACTATTGGGCCCTAGCCTCGCATTGTGGCCCGACTATGCGAGGCTAGGACCCAATCGTGACCGAAGGGCAAGCATCGTCTTCGAAGGTTCGGTCGGATAAGATGCGCAAACAAGGAGGCGGGGTGATCGCCCTCGCCAAACAGCGACACGCCATCTATCAAAAAGGAGATCGATCGAGGCGGCAAGGTGTCGGAAATCGAGGTGCTCGAGGTGCGTTGAGACGCTCCCTTCGGTCTCCTTGGGCAGCTGGGGCGGCAAGGATGAGCCTCATGTGCGGCTGACCCGAGCTGTCAGACGGTAGCCGCAACCGCCGCGGACCGTACCTTCGAAGAGGATGCCTGCCATTCGGTTGCCAGGCATGCCGGCCGGGGATACGGCGTTGGATCACCATGCAGCTTGCGCAGCTGGCCACCGCCTGTCATGTCGGAGCAGCAACCGGTGCGCTCCTGTTCCTTGCCGGTTGCGCCGTGAGCCAGCCCGGTGAGCCGCCGGCGCCAGCCGCTGCCGGCCAGCTCGGCTCGCCACCTGTTGAGACGGTCTCTGCGGCACAGCCGGCTGCAACTGCAGCGCCACCCTCGGCCACCCAACCCAGCTCCGTGGCAGGCACCGACGACCCACGCGACCCTGGCGGCCGCGTCGGCCCCTGTCCGGCCGTCAAGGGCAACGTCAAGGCGATTTTCGCCCGCGCCGCGGCCATCGCCAGCGGTGAGCGCGCAATGGCCGAGGCGGTGCGACTGCGCCTCGACGCGCTGTACCAACACGGTTGCTATCGGGCCCTAGAGGGGGCCGAGCTTCGCGCCGAGGTGATGCAGGTCCTGCCGCCGCCGACTACTGGCGAAGAGCAGCACCTCTACGTCAAGGCGGTCAGCGGCGACCACGTTCTGGTCGGTGATCCAGAAATCGGAACCCCCTGGGTCGCGCTGTACAGTTGGAAGAGCGGGAAGATCCGTAGCCAGATGGTGGTCCATGGGACGTCGATCGGTGGCGCCGGCGAGCTCGAGGCGATGAAGACTCAGCTCTTGCCCCTCGACTATGCTGTCTTTCAGCCCGTCGGCGCACCGCAGCCGCTCCTGGCGTTGGTCAACACCCACCCGTGGATGAGCTCGTGCTGGCGGACGTTGCGGTTTCGCGTCCTAGCCCCCAGTGGCGATCCATTTCGCCCCAAGGCGCTGTTGGACCACCGCGGGAGCGGTCGCTGGTGTGAATCGCCCACCATTTCATCGCAAGGCGACCAGATCCATTTTGATTACTTCGGGTGGGGAGGTCCGTGGACCATGGCCGCCGTGTGGCGATCGTATCGGTTGACGTACCAATTTCAGCAAGGCCGTTTGACCGAACGCTTTGGTTTCGCGCCTGGTGGCGACGCCCGGCAGCTGTTGACCCAATTCGTCGAGGACTGGCTGCACCAGCCGTGGTCTCTCGCCGAGCAGGCGACCCTCCCCGGTATGCGCGACCAGCTGGAAGCGTTCCACACTCAGCTCAGCGGTCCACTCCGTGGGCACGAGGATCCGATCGACGGCCGCGACGCTTCAATCTACTCGAGTGAGCTCTTTCCCCTGTCGGCGACCCGACGACGCCTGGTGCTGTATTGCGAGATGGAGTCCAAGAAGCGCTGCGTCCAGTGGCCCCAGGCAGTCGACTTCATCGTCGAGCGCACGGGCGGAGTGGGCGGAGTGTGGCAGGTCGGCGACGTCAAGCCGCGGTGAACCACCCCTGGCCGGACGCCATGTTGTCGAGCAGGTGGTGGAGAGGTCACTCGATCAGGTGGAGCGTAGGTAGCAGGGCATTGGTGAGATAGGTCCCTTGCTTGCCGTGCTACTGCATGGGCCCCAATCAGCGACGACGACGTCGCTGCTCCCAGCGCTGGCGAAACCGCCGCGTCGCCTCCGCTGGCATCGAAACCCATGGCGAAGC
>JAUVCD010001067.1 GCA_030590865.1 Myxococcales bacterium
TGGACAAGAGGACCAAAAGGAACACCGCGGCCGCAATCAACAAGCCGAGGCGCCAGGGGTCCATAAGTGGCACTGTCAGCCAAAGGTCAGCGACTTTCAAGGCTGGTGAGGCACGGTTGCCGGGAATGACGGGCCACCACCGCATGTTGAGCATTTGGCGATGCCCCATCGGTATCGCTATGATTGACCTGTGATCGGCTTGAGCAGCACGGCACTCTGGAGCGCCGCCCATCGATGGCTGCGGCGAAGTCTGGTGACCGGTGCGGTCAGCCTGTTTGCGACCACGCTGAGCGGTGGCGACGCGGTGGCAGATATCTACGTCTACACCGACGAAAACGGCGTGATGCACTTCAGCAACAAGGGCCGCCCAGGGGGCAAGCTCTACGTGAAGAGTCGCGCCAGCTCCCGCGGGAAGCGCCGGCCGGGAGTGACGCCGGTCCCGCCGTCAGAT
Source organism: Myxococcales bacterium (assembly GCA_030590865.1). Taxonomy (GTDB): domain Bacteria; phylum Myxococcota_A; class Polyangia; order Polyangiales; family Polyangiaceae; genus JAPYTK01. The sequence continues at coordinate 452 of JAUVCD010001067.1, forward strand.
CGCTCGATGGAGCGGTTCGTCCGTTACAACGACACCATCCGAGAAGCGGCGACGCTCTATCAGATTCCAGTGGAGCTAGTCCGAGCGGTGATCAAGGTCGAGAGCGATTACGATCCCCGGGCTGTCTCAGTGGCCGGAGCTCAAGGGCTGATGCAGCTGATGCCCCCGACGGCGCTCCGCATGCAAATCCGTGACTCCTTCAACCCTCGGATGAACATCTTCGCCGGGACGCGCTACCTGCGAGTGCTGGCCAACACCTTCAACGGCAATCTCGAGCTGACCATCGCTGGCTACAACGCTGGGGAGGGCGCCGTGATCCGCTATGGCGGCATCCCGCCTTATGAGGAGACGCAGAACTACGTCCTGAAGGTGCTGCAGTACTATCACCGATATCGCAGCATCGAGGACGTGGTGGTGGCGTCGACCAGGTAGCCCTTCGGCGGGTTTGGGTTTCCGACGACTCTCCGAGGCCGTCTGGTGGGGGGAGAGGGGTCGAGCAAGCGAGCGGCGCCCTGAGAAAGATAGAGGATCCTCGCAAGGTGACGTAGAGTTTGCGGCTCGGCCCGCAGGTGGTCCTGAGAGGATGGCAGCGATGACAGAGAACGTTACCGAGCAGCGGTTGGAGGGGAAGGTTGCGGTCGTCACAGGGTCGGCCAGGGGGATCGGGCGAGCCATCGCAATGGCCTTGGCGCGGCAAGGGTGCGACGTCGTCATCAGCGACATCGAAGAGGAGCTGGCCAGCGCCACAGCGAGCGAAGTGGCCGGTCTGGGGCGCCGGTCGCTGGCTATCCGCTGCGATGTGTCCAGCCGGGAAGAGGTGGAAGGGCTCGTCAAGCAGGCGGTCGCCGAGATGGGTCGGCTCGACCTGTTCGTCAACAATGCGGGAATCACGCGAGACACGCTGCTGATCCGCATGTCCGAAGAGCAGTGGAGTCAGGTCCTGGACATCAACTTGAAGGGAACGTTCTTCTGCTGCAAGGCTGCCGCGAAGGTCATGATGAAGGCCCGGAGTGGCAAGATCGTGAACATCGCCTCGGTCGTTGGCCGCATGGGTAATGTGGGCCAGGCGAACTACTCAGCCTCGAAGGCTGGCGTGATCGCGCTCACCCGCACCGCGGCTAGGGAGCTTGCACCCAGAAACATCAACGTGAATGCCGTCGCCCCAGGGTTCATCGAGACGGAGATGACCCAGGGACTCCCCGAGAAGGCGCGACAGGCTTTCCTGGAGAAGATACCGCTGGGCCGGCCAGGGTCGGCGGACGAGGTGGCCAACGTTGTGTGCTTCTTGTGCTCCTCCGCAGCGGACTACATCACCGGTCAGTGCATCACGGTGGATGGTGGGTTGACCACGTTCTAGATCGGACCGCGGTGGCGGCGCTGGGAGGCAGAGGCGGAGGCAGAGGCAGAAGCAGAATCAGAGGCAGCGTCGGACGCAGAAACAGAAGCAGCGTCAGACTCGCACTCGGCCTCGGCCTCGGCC
>JAUVCD010000292.1 GCA_030590865.1 Myxococcales bacterium
CCACCTCGTAGCGCTCTTGAAAAACGCCTCCGATCGTCAGCTGCGCCGGGTTCTGTCCCATGGTCAAGCGGTGGAGCCCACCAACCAAGCCGGCGACCGACGTCGATCTGAGCTCGCTTGGCGCCGATGATACCTCGGCGGAGGGCGTGGTACAGATCCTCCGCCTGGACGAGACGATCCGCACCCAATAACCTATGGCCCATGGATGTAATCCGTATCTTGATGCTCAGTGCGCTGGGCGTAGCCCTGATCGTGATCGCTCCTGCCTGCGACGACGAGGTCTCCGCCGGGGGCGGAGGCGCCGGAGCTAGCTCAACCGGCGGCGGTGGAGCTGCCGGCGACCCGTGTGACGCCGATCCGACCTGCTGCCCACAAACCTACCCGGAGCATGGCGCAAGCTGCGAAAAGACGGTCAGCTGCCCCTATTCGGTGGGTGCCGACTGTCCCCAGTCGGTCGAGGTCGAAGCGTCATGCGATGGTGGCTTGTGGAATGCCCTCAAGCTAGCAAGCTGCACACCGCTCGACCCCGGGGCGAGCTGCGATCCGCTAGGCCGCTGGCAAGTCGACTACGTGCAAGCCGGGTCGGGGCCACCGATCATGTCGCCGGGTTTCGAGTTGGAGATCACGACCGACGGTGACGGACTTCTCTTCATGAGCGCCGCCGGCACCATCGACGCGACCGATGGCTGCGTCATCATGGCCCAGTGGTCCGAGACCGATTCTGGCGGCGACGGTGACGAGTCGTGGTGGACCGACATCGACGATCAGCTCGACCTCACCATAAGCGGGGATCAGGCCACGGGAACCTACCAAACGACGTGTGAAGGTGAGTGCGGTTGGGACGCGACCTATCCCGCCACGGCGACACGAATCACGTCCTAGAGCACCGAGTCCCAGTGGTCGGGGTCCTGGACCCTCGATGCAGATACCGGCTGCCGACAAACCGGTTATCCTCGAGGTCATGTGGATAGCAGGGCGCCTTGCCGTCATGGCCTTCGGTGTTGCCGCCGTGGTGGCCGCTTGCGGCGACGACGAATCGACCAGCGTGACTTCAGGCTCGGGGGCCGGCGCGAGCGCCGGCTCCGGTGGAGCGGGGGGCACGGGGCAAGGTGGCGGCGCCGGGCAGGGCGGCTCCGGAGGCACAGCGGACATCGCCTTGCCGCCTGCCGATGCCCAGCTGGACTACCAGCTCGGCGGTGCCTACCCGCCACCCTCGGGTGTGCAGGTGCTCAGCCGCGACCGGAATGATGCCCCCGAGCCGGGGCTCTACACGATCTGCTACGTCAACGGCTACCAGGCCCAGCCTGACGAGGAGGATTGGTGGCTGACCCAGCATCCTGATTTGGTGCTCCGCGACGGCAACGGCGATCCGGTGATCGATCCCGACTGGAACGAAATGCTCCTGGATGTCACCACCGCCGAGAAACGAACGGCCCTGGCGGCAATTGTCGGTGAGTGGATCGCCCAATGCGGTTCTGACGGCTTCGACGCGGTGGAGATCGACAACCTCGACTCCTATTCGCGGTCAGAGGGCTTGATCACCCAGGACAACGCGGTCGCCTTCATGAAGCTGCTGTCCGATGCCGCCCACGCCGAGGGACTGGCCATCGCGCAGAAGAACTCCACAGACCTATTGGCCCGGCGTGCCGAGATGGGAACCGACTTCGCAGTGGCAGAGGAGTGCAACCGCTATTCCGAATGCGGGGACTATGTGGCCGTCTATGGCAATCTGGTCTTCGTCATCGAGTACCGGCAGCAGGATTTCGACCAGGGCTGCGTCGACCACGCCGACCTGTCCATCGTGTTACGGGACCTGAATCTGGTGACGCCGAGCACGGGCGGCTACGTCTACGACGCCTGCTGAATCGTCAAGTTGCTGAGTCACAAGTCCCTGCGCACCCTCAGGGCACACAAGCGTCGCTACTGACGACAATGTCATCGATAGTCCAGCCACCTCGCGGCGTCGTCGAGGGACCGAGCACTTGGTAGCTGAAGCGGAGGGTGAAGCTGGCGTTGCCCTGACTCGTCACGATGGGAGTGAGGTTGAAGGTTTCATCGACCCATTTGTTGTCCGACGTCGCCAAGGTGCTGGTGCTGAACAGCGTCTGAATCAAGACGCCGTTACGCAACAGCTGAGCTGAGTGAGGGGTCTGATTACTGGGACCCGCGTTGAGCCAGCGCCACCATTCGAGGGTGAGGTTTCCCATGGTGGTCGTCAGGTGGCCTAGAGAGACGTCCACGGTATACTCTTGGGAGTCGTTGACGTCGTAGCTGCCACCAAGGTTCACGCCGAGCACGGCGCCGTCACTTGTTTCGGTGTGGTCTTCTCCCGGATCGTCTGCACTAGCTACGGCCGGTCCCTGCATCCACTCACCGGTCAGTGGAGACGGCAGACTCCCCGGCGACGAGAAGTCGTGTACCGTCACGAGTGTCAGGTCATAGTGATTGTGGCCGCGAATGGGGTCGCAGGTCGTGTCCTCGGTGCAGCTGTCGTTGTCATCCTCCACCGCAGGGAGCAGCGTGTGGGTGATGGTGCCGGTGGCTGGGTCGCAGACGGTCTCCGTGCAGAGGTCGTCGTCGTCGAGCTCGATCCGCGACCAGCCCACGGCCAGATCGTCGATCGACCAGGAGCCGGCATCGGGATAGACACCGCCTTGCAGAATGGCGTGGCCGAATCGGACGCGCATGCCGGCGTTGGCGTAAGGAGTGATGTCATGGACGATCTCCTTCCAACTGCTATCGGTAATGGTCGGAGGTTGGGATAGCGCAAACACCAGCTGCCAGTCCGTGCCGTCGAACACCTCCACAGTGTGGGCCATGTAGGGCTGGTAGTCGGCCACGAGCCAGCGCCAATAGCGCAGATAGAGACGTGCCCCAGATTCATCGGCGGGGATGGTGCCATCCAGGGTCGGGCTCTCGAAATACTGCAAGGGAATAACTGAGGACGCATCGGCGAAACCGCCGATGTTGACCCCTGCGACGCCGTTGTCGTCGGTAGGAGAGTGATCCTCCTCGGGGTCTCCGATCTTTTTGAAATCGTAGGTCACCGGGGTTCCAGACTTGACCGCTGGGCCGATCTCCCAGGGGCCTTCCATGGTCCAGCCGGCAGAGTTGTCGGCGAAGGACTCGAAGAACACCGGTCGGAGCCTCGCGTTCAGCAAGCCAATGGTCGAATCGCAGTAGTCGATGGTGCACTCGTCGCTATCGTCCACCGGGTCGATTGGCGTATTCACCGGCTCCGCAGTGGTCGGATCGCAGGTGTCCTCGGTACAGGCATCGTCATCGTTCGGATCGGTGGTGGAGTCGAGGACGCAGGTCTCATTGGAGTCGCACGTCCAGATGGTGCAGGGGTCGGTATCCATGTCGGCGCACTCGCTGTCTTGGGTGCACTCAGGCGCGCCACCGGCTCCTCCCACACTACCGCCGCTGCCACCCTGTCCGCCGACCACTGGCGGCTGAACATCATCAGGGGCGTTGACGAGAGAACAGGCCCCCATGGTGGCAAGGATGCATAGACAGCTGATGTAAGCTCGTGTCCACATCGCCAGAGGATACGAAAGCCTCTACTCCCTGAAAACGGATTCCACGGATTTGGGCCATATTTTCGGTGGCTCCGACTCGCATATTCCGGGACTAGCTCAGCGCTCGGTCACCGGTGGCGTCCAGGTCTTTCGGGTCGCCGACGGCCGCGGCCTGGCCGTCGCGGGAGGCGCAGGCCGAGCCGGTAGGCTATCGGTCGTCGCGACCGGGCTCGCAGAGGCATCGCGAGAGGCCGTCGCCGTCGCCGGAGCTGGTGGGGCAGCCGAAGCAGTTGGCGAGGCCGACGGGATCACCGCCCCACTCGCCGTCGGTCCCGCCTGCACTGCAGCAGTCTTGACGGCTCCCGACACAGGTGGCTGCGCTGGACCTTCCAGGAGGTTGAGCGCGATGACCCCCACTCCAACGACGAGCACAGCCACTCCGAGCATCATGACCAGCGTTCGGCGACCGGTGCGGGTCGCCGTCTCGGCGAAGGACGACGTGGCCGAGCGGTCGTCGCTCTCCAACGCGGCGGAATCGTCCCGGTCCGCGACCGACGTGACCTTGGGGATCGGCTGTTTTGCCCCCCGGGGCAGCGCCACGCCAAGCACCTCGGCCAGCGTGGACACCAGCGCCGCGCAGGACTCGTGACGGTCACCAGGCTCGATGGCCGTCGCCTTGGCGAACCAGGGGTCGAAGGCCTCAGGAAGCTCGATCTCGCAATGCTCCTTGGCCCGTTCGCGGGCTGACTGCTTGGCGCCCTCGGAGACCGTGACCAGCACGCCGTAGAAATTCTGGTCGGCCACCGCCTGGCTCCAGAAGGGGGTGCCGGTGAGCAAGGTGTAGGCGAGCTGCGCCAGCGCATAGACGTCGGTTTGGCCGCTCTGCCGGTCCCGCCCATGGACCTGCTCAGGCGCCAGATAGACCAAGGTGCCCACGATGCCTTTGGTGGTCTTGCCGGTGCTGTTGCCGGTGACGACCTTGGCGAGCCCGAAGTCGAGCAGCTTGATACAAGCTGTGCCGTCGTCCCGCTCGATGACGAACAGGTTCTCGGGCTTGAGATCCCGATGAACGATGCCGGCAACGTGGGTCTTGTCGAGGGCCAGCGAGGCCTGCCACAGCAGACGCACCACCTCCTCGGCAGGCAGGGTTCCCCGGCGCTGCAACATGGCCGCCAGGTCCTCGCCTTCGAGCAGCTCCATGACGATGAAGGGCGAGCCCGTCTCGCCATCGATGCCCGCGTCGAGCACGTCGGCAATGTGCTCGCTCTCCACGGCGGCCACCACCGTGGCCTCCCGCTTGAAACGGGCGCGGAGCCCCTCCCGCTTGAGCTTGCTGGGGAGCATGACCTTGAGGGCCCGGCGCCGCTCGGTGTCGCGATGCACGACCTCGTAGACCGCGCCCATCCCGCCCTTTCCGATGCAGCGGGTGATCTGGTAGCGTCCGTTGAACAGGCTACCGACGGACAGATGCGCTGACTCCGGTGCGGCCATAGTGCTCTCAGACGCTCTGGCCTGGTCCTACCACGCCAGCCCCGCCACAGCCGCCGCTTTCACAAACTCGAGACCTGCAATGAGCCGGCCCCCCGTTTTGACCACCCTCGCTGGCCACCAGGTCGAGACCATCGACGAAGGCCTAGGACCGAGCGTAGCGCTGATCCACAGCTCGGGGCTTGGAGCCACCGAATGGCGACGCCTCATTCGCCGACTGGCACCGAGTCACCGGGTGGTGGCACCTTCCCTGGTCGGCTACGGCCGAACCTGTTGGGCCGTGGACGGCGAGCCGGACTTCCGGACCGATCTGGCGCTCGTCGAGGCCCTGTTATCGAGCCTCCAGCCGCCAGTCCATCTGGTCGGTCACTCCTATGGTGGGTTCTTGGCGCTGCTGGCCGCGGCCCGCGGCAAGACGCCTATCGCAACGCTGGCGGCCTACGAGCCGGTAACCGTCGGGGCATTGCGATCGGCGGCAGGCTTTGTGAGCTTCGCTGGCATCGATGATTTCGACGGGCTGTTCGACCTATCTCGTGGCGGGCTCGAGGGCTTCTTGCAGCGGTTCATCGACTATTGGAACGGCGCCGGCGCCTGGCAGCAACTCTCGGACAAGCAGCAGGCCGTGTATCGGGCGGTGGGGCCGAAAATCTACCAAGAGGTCAAGTCGGGCAGCTACGACGAGACGCCCCACTCCTTTTATCGGACCATCAATGCGCCCACTCTGTTGCTCTCAGGCGAGACGAGCCCAAGGGACGCAGGCCGAGCCTGCAGCATCCTGGCCGAGACCATCTCGGGAGCGCGGCACCAGACCATCAGCGGCGCCGGGCACATGGGTCCCCTCACCCACGGCCACACGGTGAGTGGCCTGATTGCCAACCACATCGCCGCCTACGGGCCTCACTGAGGCGCTCGGATTCAACCGTCGCGACGACAGCGGCGCTGGACCTCTGCATTCAAATCACCAGGGCGTCGCCTCGGCCACGGCCCGCAGCGTGGCCGCGTCGGACTCAGACAGACCCGTCGGAGCCGGGGAAGGCGCGGGGATGGTCTGCTGACCGGTGAGCACGAGGTAGAAGACACAGGCCGCCAGGTAGCTGCCAGCCATGGTGGGATGACTGCCATCGCCCGAGTGGAGCTGAAGGGTCGGGTGATTGGCCAGGGTGGTCTCCCAGCCGTCACCCACCGGCGCCATCACGCCACCGGTAGCGACCGCGGCAGCCTGATAGGCGGCCCTGAGACCTGCCTGCATGGCGGCGGGGGTCCCGCCCGACCAGGTCTCGTTGTAGACGGCATGCCCTGGGGCTCGCGCCCAGGTCTCGAAGAACACCGTGGTGGCGCCCACACCATCGATCTCGACGTCCAAGGCCACGGCGGCGCTCTGAAAGGTGGTCGGCTGATAGAGAGGCTCGACACTTTGACCCTGCAGCACGACGGCGTCCCAACCGCCGGTTTGGATGGCCGCCATGGCGCCGGTGCTGTCCACGTGGTTCTGCAGCGTGGCGCCGCCCACAGTAACGGAGGACACCACAAAGGTTGGGTTGCCAGCGATGCTCAGATCGCGGACCAGCCCGGGCAAGTCGTTGACCGAGGTGTAGCTATTGCCCACAAAGAGCACGTGCAGCTCGGCAGCGCCGCCGCTGCCGCCAGACCCGCCACCAGACCCGCCGCCACCGGTCGCGCCACCGGTGCCACCCACGCCACTGCTGGAGGTCGCGCCACCACTGCCGCCGCCACTGCCGCCGCCCGAGCTCGTCGGACCCAAGGGTGATGGGGTGGTCTGGCCGCAGGCCACCAGTCCGCCAAGGGCCAGGCTGGCCACGATGGCGATGAAGATGCCGGGACGCATGGGCTCAGTCTAGCCGGTCAGCCAGGGAGATTCACGGCATCGGCCCATTGCGATCGGCAAGGCTGATCCCGCCGAGGCGGTCGGCCCAGTTTTCGGGATACCCAGCGTAGTAGTTCGGCCACCGGGTCCCCTTCACCTCCCGGTAGACCATGCCGTAGAGCACCCGCGAGACCGAGGGGACCCCGACCAGTGGCAGGTAGAGTGGGCCGAGCCAACGGGATTGAAAGCTGTGACCGTATTCGTGTCGCTTCATCAACGGGTCGGGGCGGAAGTAGCGGTTGGTCCCCCGGGACCAGAACACGAACCAACCCAGCGAGACCCCGAGACTCCGCGACTCGACGAAGAGGCGCCCTCGGTCCCGCTGCACGGCCACCACATCACCCAGGGCCCGCGCAACACCGAGCACCACCAATCCCAGAGCATCTTGGGGCAGCTCCCAGAACAGCAAGGCGATGTCCCGCAGCCTGACCATCCTGACTCCAGAGACGCTCAGCGGCACGACCGGTCCCGTTTGGGACAGCGAAAGCGTACATGCAGGTGGTCGCGGTGGTTGGGCGCGTGGCGGATGATGCCTTTGCGGACCTTCTTCTTCCGTGGATATTGGAACCACTGCTCGAGCTGCTTCTTGGTGGCGCCAGCCTTGCGGGCCGCAGCGTAAAGCGGCACTTGCAAGTCGTAATCCATGAACATGAATTGCGCGTCCCCGCGGCGCAGCCAGTGGGACATCAGACGCCATTGCCGCTTGGCATCGAGGTGGCGCGCCTGAAGCGGGCGCTGTTGGCACGCGCGCTGTCCACAGCGGTGCTGGTAATACGTCACGTCGACGTCCCGGCCGCTTTCATGACTCCGGTGGCCCTTCATGGGTCCACCGCGGGGCAAGCTGAGGTCGAGCACCCACAGTCGTGACCCCTTGGGGTGTCGCTTGACCATTGCATCGAAGGCCCCGGTCAGCGCGTCGATGGTGGTCTGGGTGCCATAGCTCCGCCGCAAGGTACGAATGGCATAGCCTGGGTGCTTGCCGAGTCGCACCCCGAACCGGAGACTCGGGCGCTCAGGCTTGGGAACCACCGGCTTGGACGGCTCCATCTTGGACGGCACCGCCGAAATGACCTTCCGCGACTCGACGACCGGTGGGCTGACCAGCGGTTTCTGACGGGCCGACGGGTTGTCGAAGATCACCAGCCGCTGCCCCGTCTGGATGCGATGTCGGTCGAGCCCTGGGTTCCAGCTCAGCAGCTCGTCAACAGCCACCGCATGGCTGCACGCGATGGCGCCCATGGTGTCGTTCTTCTGGACGGCGTAGAAGCTGCCCACTCGCAACCGCTGTCCCGGTCGGATGTGGTCCCCGGTAACGTCCTGGTTCCAGAGACGCAGGTCCGAGACCGTGACCTTGTGACGCTTGGCAATCTTGTTCAGGCTGTCGCCGGCACCGACCACGACGTTCGGCTGGGGCACCGGCGGCCGCCGGGACCGAGCCGGGTGGCGGTCGGCGCGGTCATCCTTGGGACGCGGCGCAGCTTTCGGTTTGACGACCAGCTGTTGCCCCGGGTGGAGTCGGTCGCTCCGCAGCTGATTCCAGCGGCGCAGATCATCGATGGCCACATCAAAACGACGGGCGATGAAGGTGAGATTGTCGCCCCGACGGACCTTCCAGGTCTGGGCGCTTGCCGACGAGCTCACTGGCAGTGCCAGGAGCAGGATCAGGCAGGCGAGCAGACGGCGCATGGCACAGCCTATCACTCGCCGATCTAGGGCGGCCAAGTCCCTGGGCACCGCTGGTGCCCCTGTCCCTAGGGGACCGCTGGTGACTAACGCAATCGCCCGCCCAAGGACTCGATCATGTGCCGGACCCGCACCGCTTGCTTACCGACTAGTGACAGCAGACCATAGGTCGAGCCGCGTCGTCGCTCAGTGTCAGGCGAGTCGGTCGCGCTGACCTCCGGCAGGGGCATGGTGCAGGTCACGACGTCGTCCTCCGACGCTGCAATTTCGTTGGGGGCCAGCTGGTCGGCCAGCTGGAGCATGGCCTTGTTGTCCGCCAAGACCTCGGCGCGGAACTGAGTGATGCCCCGCTCCGCGGCAGCGGCCACCAGACGAACGAACAGAAGCCGTCCTAACCCCTTGCGATGCATCTGATCGACCACGGCGACCGCCGCTTCAGCCACTTCGGGCGTGTCTTTCGAGCGGACGAACCGGGCCACTCCGAGACCTTCGAGCTCGCCGTCGGGAGCCTCTCGCACAGCCCCGATAGCCAAGTGGTCCTGCCCATCGAACTCGGTCAGATAGGCTAGCTCGGTGCCCGTGAAGTGCTCTTTGGTCGTGAAGAAGCGCCGGTATCGAGACGGGCCGGACAGCTGCTCGAGCCCCCGGACGAGCAATTGCTTGTCCGCCGGCCTGACGAGGCGCAAGAGCACCTCACTGCCGTCGGTCAGCGTCGTTCGCTCGATGTAGTCCTCGTCGAAGTGACGGGAGTCGTGAGCCACGCGCGCAGGCTAGCACCAAACCGGCCTCGGACGACGCCTAGCGATATCCGATGCGGCAAGGCCAGTCACTGAAGCCCGATGGCTTGTTGACGTAGCGCTGGCGCCACCGTGGTAAATGGTCCCTGCCATGAATCAGACGCCAGAACCCTACGCACCGCCGCAACAGACGCCAGGCGAGAGTCCGCAACACGGGTCAGGCGGTACGCCGCAGCAACAGTTTCTCGACACCCTCCCCTTCTATCGGCGCAGCGGCACCGCCACTGCATTGCTCTTGTTGTCCCTCGTGCTTGGATTCGCCGGCCCCCTGGTGCTCGCCGGCCTGCTCGCGCAGATGGGCACGGTGGTCAACATCCTCGTGGGCACGGTACTGGGAACGCCGTTGCTGGCGGTCTGTGTCGTCGTGCTGACCGGCGAGATCTACTTCGACTCGTTCGACGCCCAGGGACAGCCGAAGAAATGGGGCGTGGGCAACAAGGTCGTCGCGGCCCTGATCCTCCTCGGATGGCTCTACTCGATCGTCGCCCGCCTCATCTGACCGAGCGCCACTGCTGCCGATCTTCTTCGACGACGTCCGAGCAGCAGCAAGCACAACCCGCCCCACAGGGAACCCGCCACTCGGCTGGCGAGGCGTTCTCCTGGAGCCACGGCACAATCGCACCCCCCAGAGCTCTCGGCTGCCGCGGGCACCTCCTCGGGCACGCCCCACTCGTGGGTGCCGAGGTCCCACGCCCCGTTGACTTGCGGGTCTTCGATCTCGAACAGGGTCAGCAGGCGCTGCAGCGACTCGGGGAGCTCGCCGCCCAGATCGAGAGCCAAGAGACTCTCGGCGGTGAGACGCAGGTCGGGCCACGAGTCATCGAACATCTCGTGATCCGAAAGATCGTAGTCCACAAAGAGCGGATCGCCCGTCTGGCCATGAGCTTCCCAGGGGGTGTCGGCTTGAATCGCCTCCAGGGAATCATAATAGTTGGTGGTCGAGCTCCCCCCGCTCACCGCCATCGTGCCGGCCTTCCACAGCCCACCGTCCTCGTCTGTTCGCCAGCCATTGTTGAAGTAGAGATTGTGGTCAAACCAGATGTTGTCCAACTGACCGTCGATGTCGCCCAACAAGATCCCACGACCCTCGTGGTTGATGATGATGTTGTTGACGACCTGAGCATTGATGGCGTCGACCTCGTCGTTGGTGTTCTGGCTCATGTTGAAGCCATAAACCGAGTTGGCCGCGACGTTGTTGTAGTAGACCATGTCGCCATTACGCCAATAGCCGTACATGCTGTAATTCACGTAGGCATTGTTGTAGGCGATGTTTCGGTAGGCATGAATGCCGCTGGCGTAGTCCGTATATAGGCCAAAGCCACCCATACCCTTGCGATCACTGTCCGTGCCGGCCCAGCGGAGCCCCCGCTTTTCCGACACGTAGGTCCAGCCGTAGGTATTGCGGAAGATGTTCCCGGTGATCAAAAAGTCACGGAAGACGTGTTTGTGAGGCGGTGAGCCGCCGATCTTCAGCGCTCCGCAGTCGGCGTTGAGCTGGCACGCCTTCTCGAAGATGTTGTCCTTGACGAGGATCTCGCCGGTCTTGATCTCCTCGGGGGCAAAGCCGTATTCCTTGTCGGTGGTGTTGACCGATGCCCAGAAGTTCACACCGCAGTGGGCGACGTGATGGACGTGGTTCCCTTCGAAACGCGTCGAGTCGGCATAGAGAAAGGCGAGGCCGACTGGAAAGTCGATGTCGGA
>JAUVCD010000030.1 GCA_030590865.1 Myxococcales bacterium
GCTGCGTCTGCACCAACGGCCAGACCCAGGCCTGTTACAACGGGGCCAATGGAACCCAGGGCGTAGGGGTTTGCGTGGCCGGCCTGCAGACCTGTAGCGCCGGCGCCTGGGGGTCCTGCGTGGGCGAGGTCGTGCCCTCGGTGGAGATCTGCAACAGCGCCGACGATGATTGCGACGGCACGGCAGACGACGGCAATCCAGGCGGCGGCGGCAGCTGCACCACCGGCGTGCCCGGTCTGTGCGCCACCGGCACGCTCAATTGCCTGTCCGGCTCGGTCCAGTGCACTCAGACCGTCTTCCCGATCACCGAGGTCTGTGGCAACGGGTTGGACGACGATTGCGACAACAGCACCGACGAGGGCTGCGGCATCACCGTCACCCTCGACGCCTACCAGCGCGGCTGGTGGAACAGCATCGGGTCCCACACGTCGACTAACGACAACACCCTGACGGGGCGGATCAGTACCGGGGCCTTCTACAACTCCTATTTCTCGTTCGACCTAAACGGTGTCACAGGCACGGTGATCGCGGCGGACCTGAGGCTCGAACTGGAATCCTTCTACGGTGCGGATGCCTCGGAGACCTGCTCGATTTGGGACGTGAGTACAGCGGCGACCACCCTGGAGGCGTCAGGCACGAGCATTCCCATCTACAACGACCTGATGACAGGCACCCAGTACGCCACCAACGTGTTCCTCGCTAGCGGTGTCGGTACGGTCTACACGATTTCGCTTAGCGCCCAGGCGCTGAGCGACATCCAAGCAGCGCTCGGCACCAACGTCTCGGTAGGTGTTCATGTGGACTCCCTCAACCAAACAGGAGTTAACGAAGCTGTGCGGTTCAGCGCGAGTACCGAGGCGCGCATCCACCAACTCGAGCTCACGATGCTCTAACCCAGCTGCCCTCGTGCTGATCGGGGACCAACGCCCCGGCCCGCGCCCCGACCCGACCCGTCGGTCCGAGGGCTCTTTGGTCGAGCAAGCGAGCGGCGCGGTGCAAGCGTGCTATGTTGCCCATGACTCGTTTGCGGGCCCTGTACGGCCATGGTGTTCCTGACTGTTTGCCTGTTCGGCAGGTGGTGAAGGAACCCCTTCGAACCGCGGGTGCCTACATGATGAACCGTCGTGGACAACGCGAGGCGGCCTCGCGATTTGAAGAGCGAAGGAGCCGGGAGAACGATGCGCCGCGGTTGCGAGACCGGATCCCGCAGCTGCAATCGCTCCGCCTGGAGCTAAGCGAGTACCGGCAAGGAGGCTCCAGTCCGATGGGCCGTCACACCCGGCACATCGTCGTCGAGCGGGCGCCGGCGCTTTTCATCATCCCCTGCGGTGACCACAACTGCGTCGACGGTGGCTACGACATGACCCACGCGGTCTTGCGCAAGCTGAGCGACTCGGCCGCGTCCTTCGAGGGTGAGGTCGAGTGCCGCGGGTGGGCCAATGGATCGCCGTGCACCCGCCGGTTGCACCTGGTGGCCCATGCGGTCTATAGCCCCTCAGCGCCCCGGTCCGACCATGAAGTATAGCCACCAGCGACGAGGTCCCCATGGGGGACGGCGGCTTCGCTCGACGCCAAACTGACGGGCGCCTTCAGGGTTGGCTTCAGCAAAGATGAGCCGGTCGACGAGCCACCAATTCATGGGGCCGTTTAGATCGGACAAGACGCCCTCCGGGGCGGACTAGAGAAAGAGTGAACACAATGTCGAACAAGCTATTCATCGGTGGTCTCAGTTGGGACACAGACGACTCGGGACTGCACGATGCATTCCAGCCCTTTGGCGAGGTCAAGGAGGCGAAGGTCATCACCGATCGCGAAAGCGGTCGCTCCCGTGGCTTCGGGTTCGTGACCTTCTCAAACGGTGAGGACGCCAGCAAGGCCATCGAGAGCATGAACGGTGCCATGCTGGATGGGCGCACCCTGCGGGTCGACGAGGCTCAGGACAAGAGCCGAGGCGGTGGCGGCGGTGGCGGCGGTGGCGGATGGGGCGGCGGTCGCTGAGCTCTGAAAGTCCGAGGCTAGTGCCCGGACGGAGCTCGCTGGGCACTAGTTACAAACGGTGACGAAGGGGTTGGCCGAGCAACCGAAGTCATCGCAATCGGTGAAGTCGTTGCCATCGTTGTCCACAAAGTCGGTGCACTGAGCGTCGGTGCTCTCCGACGGACCACAGACGGTGACGAAGGGATTGTAGAGGCAGGAAAAATCCATGCAATCCGCGTAGCCGTTGCTATCGTTGTCGACGTTGTCATCGCAGAGCGTGTCGCTGTTCTCCACGTTGGGGCAGACGGTCACGTATGGGTTCCAGGTGCAGCCGAAGTCCTCACAGTCGATGAACTCGTTGGCATCGTTGTCCGTGTTGTCGGCGCACTTGGAGTCTGAGCTCTCGAGCGATGAGTTCTCGTAGGGATTGGTGCCTGACGACGTCGAGGTGCTCGTCGTGCCTCCGCCTGATGTCGACCCACCGGTGCCGCTGGAGCTAGACCCGCCGCTGCCGCTGGAGCTGGCCCCGCCACCGCCTCCGCTCGCGTCGTCGTCGTCCCTCTCCACCACCGTCCCCTGGGCGCAGGCCCAGGCCGCCAGCGGCCAGGCCACCAGATTAAACAAGAAAAAAAGCCTCATCGGTCGAGTCCCATCATCAGAAGTGCAGCAAGAAGGTATCGCGAACGGGACTGAAGTCAACCTGCGCGGTCCATGGTTGCGGACCCTGGGGCATTAGGGCCGGCCCGTTAGCGGGCCGAATCGTCGTCATCCAACAGACCCAGCTCGGTGAGGCCGTCGGCCACCTCGGGCTGGCCGAGGGCGGTAAGCTTCTCTCGGGTCACGCCACCGCGCACCGGGTCCCAGCCCATCCGTTCGTAGAAGGCGGTTTTGCCCGCTTCAAGCTCAGCTCGGTCGAGCCTTGGCGGGTCGGCCGAGGTGTCGAAGTACCACCCGGCGAGGTTGTCGTGGCCCTTGTAGTCCCCACCCTGGTCGTGTCCCCGTCCACCGCTTTGATACCCAGGGCCGCCTCGCATGTCGGCGGTGTTCCAATCTCGCATGGTGATGGCCCGGTACAGATCGACGCTGGCTTCGGCGCGCAGGTCGAGGGCATCGGCAGAGATCTCGTCACCGGTGACGGCGCTATACAGCTCGGCCTCTAGCTCGAGGTTGCCGGCGTATTCCTTCTTGGGGTCGGGACAGCAGTAGTTGGGGAACACCCAATCACAGAGCGTCAACGAGTCCTTGAGCATCGAGCGAACGGCCAGCATTCGTGCCAGCTCGATGCGGGCGGCGGTGGGCTCGCCGAGTTGGTAGCTGTCGCTTGGGTCATCGATGGCGTCGGGATCCCCAAAGTGAATCTCGGCGACTCGCTGTTTCTGTTCCCAGCTCAAGCCGCTCCAGCTCACCAGGCCATTGTGCTCGTGACGGTTCGGGTCCCGGTTCCAGATCGACCAGTGGAGTCCCGCGGGGAGGCCATAACGTTCGGGCCCGTAATGGGCGCGCTGCCCGTGAGCGCCGTAAGACACCCGAAAGCCTTCGAAGCCCTCGAACTGGCCGTGGGCGCCGGTCCAGATGTCGTCCAGCATGGCGAAGCGCGCAGCCGCCCGCGGTGCGCCTTGCAGCAACCAGGCCGCGATGCTGTCGGCATCGGGATCGGCGACCCGCTGAGCCTCGAACACCCCCATCATGAAGCCTAGCCCGTTGTCGCCACCCTCATCGATGCTCTCCCAGGGCAGGGCGTCCAGCTCGTCCCGGAGGTGACTGTCCAGCTGCTCCCGGTAGCTGCCCTCGTTGCCGAACCGGAGCTGGACCAGCAAGTTGAGCTGCATCCTGAAATCGTAGGCATTGAGCCCGGTCATATCGGCCAGTTGCTTGGCGGCGAGAACGGCCCAGCGGGATGCATTGGACACCACCTTGTCGTCTCGGACCCGCCGGAAGTAGCCGGTCTGCATCTGTACGCAGTTCATCTCGCCATGCTCTGGGATCCCCTTGGGCATGTCGCGGCCCCGCACGGTGCTGAAACAGTTCATCACGCAGCCGACGCAACCCGAGTTCTTGACGTGCCAGGGGCGTAACACGCCGCCCATGTAGAAATCGCTGCCGCAGTGTCGCAGTCCCTGCCGGGAGAGATCGTCGGGCGGAATGGCGCCGATGGGAATGGGCTCATCAGCGCCATGCCATCCGAAGTCGTCGCGGGCACGCCAGCGGCTGCGCGAGTCCTTGTCCGCCGAGATCACCGACTGCATCACCGCGAGGGACCGTCGGATGTCGTCGAGCCGCCCGCGAAAGCTCGCCAGCGGCGTGGCGGTGAGCACCTTGCCCGTGCCTCGCACGACGATGCCTTTGAGGTTCTTGGAGCCGGCCACGCCACCGAATCCGCATTGTCCCAGCGCATGGCCGGTGCCGTGGATCATGGCCCCGGTGCGGGCCTGTTTCTCGCCGACCGGGCCGATCACCAGGGCCTTGGCCCGCCGATCGCCCAGTTTTTCTTGCAGCAGTTGTTGGGTCGAGAAGGTGTCCCGGCCCCACAGATCGGTGGCGTCCATCAGCTCGGCCTGCGAGTCCCGGATGACGAGGACTACCGGCGTGGGGCTGCGGCCCACGAAGACGATGCCGTCGTAGCCAGCCCATTTGAGCTCTGCTGGGAACTGCCCGCCGACCGAGCTCTGTCCGACGTGTTCTACCGGATAGCCTGCTGGCGACAGGGATACGGCGACCGCCCGTCCGGCACAGGGAGCCCATGATCCGGTCAGGGGGCCCACGCCGATGAACAACAGGTTGGCTGGATCGAGGGCGCCGGTGCCGGGCGGTACATGGTGCCAGACCAACGCCAGGCCGATACCGATGGCGCCAATTCGCTCGGGCACCCATTGCCAGGTCTCTTCGGTGTGCAGCTTGCCCGCCGTCAGATCGACCCACAGGATCTTGCCTGCCCACCCGCCGAAGTCACTCATACGAGTCCCGCTTGGAGCGCCTCGAGCTGCCACGGAAAGACGGCAGGGATGTCGCCACGCCAGACCGGGAAGTAAAGCAGTGCGTGGGAGGGGCAGGCCTCTACGCAGGGCGGCGCCCCCCAGCGGCCGATGCAGAGCTCGCACTTTCGGGCGACACCGTCGTCGAGCAGCGGGTGCGATACCGGGCAGGCGGTCACGCAGCTGCCGCAGCCGATGCAGCGGTCCTGGTCGATGAAGCGCACGCGCTCGTCCCCGAAGACCGGGTGCCCCTCCGGGGCGATTTGTGCGGCGCCGACTTGGCAGGCGGCCACACAGGCCGGCGAGACCTGTTGCTCGTCTTCCACGATCACAGGGCACATCCGGCAGGTGGCCGCGTACCAGCTTGCATTGTCGAACTGTCGCTCCTGGTAGTGTTGCTCCGGGCCTACCAGCGCCTGGGCGACGCCCGGCCCGCCGGCGTTGAGGGCCGCGCAAGTGATGGCGCAGCGACTGCAGGCGCCGCAAAGCCGCGGATCAGACAGGATGACCCCCCATTGCTCCTGGTCCCCGCAGCCGGTCGTGACGCCCGCCACGGCCAGCAAGAGACCACTCCCGGCGGCCTGGATGAAGCAGCGCCGGGTCAGGCAGGGTGAGCCGTGCGGTCGGTGGCGTGACATGGACGGGGGGGCGAAGTGCTCCCTATTGGGACCACTTCGGCTCGACGTAGTCTCCGCCGCTCTTGCCCTTCCCGGTGGGGCGGGTGGGCGGACGGGGCCTTGGCCTGGGGACCACTGTGGTCTTGCTGTCTTCCTTCTTCAGCTGGACCTTGACCTTGGCTTGGCTGCCATCCAAGACGAGCTGTCGGGCGATGTGTCCCTCGGCGCGGACCTCCAGATTGAACGCTCCGCCTTTGAGCACCGGGAAGGTCTCGGGCAGCTTGACCTCCTCACCGTCCACCACGGCTACTGCCGTGGCTGGTAAGGCGTAGACCAGTACCGCAATTTCAGCGGGGGCAGAGACCTCGGCTGTCTGCTGGGCCACCGTGGGTTGCGGCACCGGGGCGGTGGCCGTGGCCGGCGCGGTTGTGTCGGCGGTGGTGGTGCTGTCTCGCATCAGCACTAGCAGGACGATCAGCACCGCAGCGGCCACTCCAGCGATCGCCACGTAGCGTGGCCCAAGCCGTTTGCGCGGGCCTTGGGGCGTGGCGGGCACGACCGCTGCGGTTGGCGATGTGAAATAGTCGGCAGGGACGTTGAAGCTGCCGGAACGGGCCATCATCTCCTGCACCGCCACGGGGACTCCGTCGGCCAGGAATTTGCGGATGTCGTCCGCCAGCTCTTCCATGGTCTGGTAGCGGGCGTCCGGCTTCTTCGACAGACACTTGAGAATCAGCGCCTCGAGGCCGGGGTCGCAATCCGGGGCTCCTACCAGCGCGCGGATGGGCACCGGCGCCCGATACATATGCTGGGTGAGGATCCCCATGAAGTTGTCGGCGTTGAACGGCAGCGTGCCGCTCGCCATCTCGTAGAAAATCACGCCGAGCGAGTAGATGTCGGTGCGGTGATCTACCGCTGCCCCGGCAGCTTGCTCTGGGGACATGTAGTGAGGGGTTCCGAACACCGCTCCGGCCATGGTGAGCTTGGTGGCGCTCTGGCTGGTGGACACCTTGGCGATGCCAAAATCGAGGATCTTGCAGAACCGATCGTTGTTCCCTTGGGTGATCAGAGTGACGTTTTCGGGCTTCAGATCCCGGTGCACGATGTTCTGTCGATGGGCCGCGGCCAGGCCGTCGCATAGCTGTAAGGCGATGTCGCAGACCATCGAGCTTGGAAGTGGACCACGCTCCTCTATTAGATCGGCGAGTCCGTAGCCGTCGAGGTGCTCCATCACGAAGTACGTCGACCCGTCTTCCGTTTCGCCGAAGTCGGAGATGTCGACGATATGAGCGTTGCCGATGCTCGACGCCGCTTTGGCCTCACGGACGAAGCGCCTCACGGCCTCCTTGTCTTTGGCGAGCTCGGCATGAAGGATTTTGACGGCCATCTTCTTGCCGATGACCTTGTGGTGGGCCAGATACACCCGCCCCATGCCACCCTCGCCGAGGACGTCGTCGATGACGTAGCGTTCCCCCACGGTGGTGCCGAGGTAGGGATCGGTCTCTTCGTCCTCTGGGTCTTCGTCGTTCTCGCCGTCTTCGTCGGTAGCCTCGCCAGGGGCAGCTGGTGCCGAGGGCGGTGAGCTGTCAGGTGGTCTGAGGGTCGGGGCGTCGCCCAACACCTCGGCGTCTGCATCCTCCTCCGCCCAGCGGTCGTCCCAGTCCATGCTCCCAGCACCGGAGGGCATCTCGATCGGTGGGAGCAGGCCGTTGAAGCTCTCTTCGATGGTCGAGATGTCAGGCGTAGAAACCGACGGAGGTCGCGGTGGAGGGACGGGCAACGGTTGGCCTGGCGTCGAGGGGTGGGCGCCGAGGTCGGAGCGATCGATGCCGCCGCTCGGCGTTTGATGTGGTGCAGCGGGGCGTGGCGCGGAGGGGCGCGGCGGTGAGGGCGGCGCTGCGCCAAGACCGTCGTGGGGCGCTGGCAGGCCCGGCTTGGAAGGAGCCGGATGACCGGGCTTGTCGTCGATGTCGCTCATGCCGAGTGGAGTTGCGATGGTCCGTCGGCCACCTAAGTTAGTGTAATCATGTTAGCAGCCGGTTGCCAGGTGGGGAAGCTAGGGAAACTACTGAGAGCATGGATCGGCCACGGGCTCGGTGCCAATGGGACTGATGGGGGCCAATCGGACTGGCCGCCCACCTAGGTGGCTACCGAGGGCACGAGGGTCCACCGCCGCTGGGTGCACCGCCATGAGCTCCCGAGGCACCTCAAGTCGGTGCTTCGCCCCCGTGTAAGTGATAAGGGGCTATCGAGTTTGTCCCCAAGATGTTCGGCGTCTCGCCGGCGCCGCGTACCAAAGCCATGGGTTACCCGTTTCAGTTCGCCTTGCGCTACCTCAGCTCGAAGAAGCGTGCGAGCATCTCGGTGGGCACCATGTTCGCCGTGCTCGGGGTGGCGCTCGGGGTGGCTGCCCTCGCGACGATCATGAGCGTCACCGGCGGGTTCCACACCCAGTTCCGGCAGAAGGTCCTGGGGGTGAACGCTCACGTCTTGGTCCTCAAGTATTCGACCAATTTCCGGGAGTACCGCCGGGTGATGGCGAAGGTGGTCGGTATCGAGGGGGTCAGCGGCGTCGCCCCTTTCAGCATCAATCCCATGATGTTGACCCACGGTGATTCCACCGCGACGGGCGTGCTGGTCAAGGGGGTCGACCCCTATCTGAGTCTCGGCGTGAAGCCAGCCCAGGGTGACGAGTGGAAGGGAAAGTACGATGGGCTCGAGCCGGTGTTGGATCTGCCCAAGTACATCATCGCTGGGTCTCTCCAGGGGCTGCGTCGGGAGAATGCCAAGCCAGCGGCCAGTAAGTACGCGCCGCCGGTCATCCGCCATGACTCGACCGATGCGCTGACTCCGCCTGTCGGTGCGCTACCGCCTGCCGCCCCCGGTCCCGACGGTGGCCTTACCCGCGAGCCTCGTGAGGTGTTGCGGAAAGCCGCCGAGGAGGCCATCGGCACGCCACCGGGCGCATCGTCAGCGTCGCCTGATCCAGGGAGTTTCCTGGGCGGTGGGCGGGGTGCGGGCGGAGCTCGAGCCGATGACCCGGTGCAGTCAGACGAGCTCGATGGTGGGCTGCCCGATGGCGTCTTGGTGGGCCTGATGGTGCCTGACGGTGGCTACTCGAGCGAGCTCCCCGATGAGGACATTCTGCCACCGGACATCGATCCCGATCTTTGCGAGCTCCCCGAAGCGGTCGCCCAGATGCCGGCCCTCGTCGTCGGTGTGTCGCTGGCCAAGACGCTCAGTCTCGAGCATGAGGTGCTCGCTGACGGCACCATCGACTGGAAGCTGGGCGACTGCGTCACCGTCACCTCACCCACCATCGGATTCACTTTCTCGAGCGGCCAGATCAAGCCGCCGGTGGCCAAACGCTTCCGGGTGCTCGCCATTTTCGAAGCAGGCTTCGATCAGTACGATTCGAAGCTCGTCTACGCCGACCTCTACGAGGCCCAGTCGTTTTACGACCACGGCGATACAGTGACGGGCGTGGAGATGAAGGTCGACGACATCGACCGTGCCAGCGACATCTCCAAGCAGGTGGCGGGTCTGCTAGCCAGCGGCCTCTACCACACCATGGATTGGGAGGAGCTGAACCACGGTTTGTTCACGGCGTTGCGCATTCAGCAATGGGGCATGAGTGCGGTGCTTGCGCTGATTATCGTGGTCGCAGCTTTCACCGTCGTGGCGACACTGATCATGGTCGTGCTCGACAAGCAGAAAGAGATCAGCGTGCTCAAGGCCATGGGCGCCACCGATTGGGCGATCTTGCGGATCTTCGTGTACCAGGGCGGCATCATCGGGCTCCTGGGCATCACGCTGGGCCTCTTGTTGGGGATCGCAGTCTGTGAAGGGCTGCTGGTCTATGGCTTCCCGCTCGACCCCAAGGTCTATTTCATCTCTCGCTTGCCCGTTCAGGTGCGGCCCTTGGAGTTCGTCGTGACCGGCGGAATTGCGCTGGTCATCTGCCTCGTCGCGACGATCATTCCGAGCGCCTATGCCGCCGGCTTGCGACCTGCCGACGGTTTCCGTAACCAGTAGCGCTTGGGCCTAGGCGCTGGTCAATAGCGGAGGCTGAGCTGCAGGGACCCCTGTCTGGGACCCACGCGGGGCTCGATGCGCAGCTCGGCGGTGTCGCTCGATATGGCGTCGCTGGTGAAGATGAGGTAGCCGCCGAGCCCGAGCAGCGTGGCGCCCGCGCCGATGGATACGTAGGTCAGGAGCTCGAAAGTCTCGGCCTCATTGCACAGCATGTTGGCCGAATCTGCCGTAGCCGCTCCGCCAATATTGACCTCCGTGCCGGCGGCTGCTTGCTCGCAGGCCGACTGGTCTGGCGTGAAGCCGCTGCGGTATGCCTCGAAGGCGGGCTCGTCCTGGATGGCAGCGATGCGGGCGATCGACACGCCCATCAAGACCAACATGCCGGCGCCCACGCCGGCGCTCGCGATACCGCCGATGAGCCGCCAGTCAGTCTCACTGCTCGGTTGGGGTGGCTCGTCCTGGCCGAAACGGACGGGGGTTGGGGTCCATGGTGCGAGAGGCTGGGGCGCGGGGCTGACGCCTGGTGCTGCACCTGGGAGGGGCGCTGGACCGGCGGTGGTGCCTGGTGGGGCTGGCGGTGGACCGGCGGGAGCAGCAGGAGCCGGGGTGGCTGTCGGAGGTGGCGCGGTTGGCGCTGTCGTTGGCGCTGTGGCCGACGGTGCTGTCGCCGGTGGTGCTGTCGTCGGTGGTGCCGAGCTCGGTGGTGCGGCCGAGCCGGTGGGGGGTATTGCCTCAGGTAGAGGCGCGGCGCTTGGATCTGCGGCTGGCGGTTTCCCGCTGGGAGCAGGTTGAGCCGATCCCCAAGCCCTGGGGATGGCACTGCCGTCGCCTGGGGTGTCGTAAGGCGTGTCTGGCGGCTGCTTGGGTGTGGGTTGGGCAGAGGACCCGCCTGGGGCAAAACAACACAGCGCTGCAATGACGGCGATCCAGCTCGGCTTCATGCCCCGGATTCTAACGTCATTCACCCGTCTAGTTGTAGCTGCCTCTTTCGAGCAGGATCACATTGGTCGCCGAACGGGTTTCACCCACGCTGGTTATGGCGATGGCCGGCTCATCTTGCACCGGGCACATCTTCTCGCAGGCGCCGCAGCCAATGCACCGGGCGGGATCGACATAAGGTCGCCCGACGGCGATGGTGGCTCGGGGCGGGTCGCCCTCAGCCTCGGCGGGCTCAGCCGCTCGTCTTGGAGCCTCGACCGCCTCCACCCAGATCGCTTTCGGAGAGGTCGGGCAGAACTCCTCACATACGATGCAAGGGGTGGCCATAGCCCAGGGCAGGCAACGACCCCGATTGATGAAGGCCGTACCGATGGAGATGGGGGCCTGGTCGATACCGAGCTTCTGGGCTTCAGTGATCTTGGCGATGGCGCCGGTGGGACAGACGTCGCCGCAGAGCACGCAGGAATGCTCACAGTAGCCAATCCGTGGGATCAGGAGCGGAGTCCACAACCCCTCGAGCCCTGCTTCGAACAACGCAGGCTGCACCGCGTTGTTCGGGCATACCTTCATGCACTGGCCGCACCGAATGCAGCGCTCGAGCAGCTCACGCTCGGCCACCGACCCTGGCGGGCGAATCAGCCGCTCGTTGGTGTTGACGTCCAGCCCGTCGGCGGCCCGCAGCACCGGAATCAGTGCGGCACCGGCTGCCGCGGACGCCAGGGCTGTGCGGCGCTGCGTGTCCGGTGCGCCCTGGCGGCTGAGGTAGTTGGGCAGGAAGCGAAACTTGATGACGTCCTCAGGGCAAGCCGCCTCGCAGTTGAGGCACATGTGGCACTCGTCTTGTCGCCATTTCACGCCGCCTTGCGGCGAGTCGGCGCCCTGGCAGTGCCGTAGGCAGCGATCGCAATCGGTGCAGTTGTCGTGGGTCTTCTCGATACCGAACAGGGCGAAGCGGGACGTCAAACCGAGTAGGGCCCCGAGAGGACAGAGCACCCGGCACCAGAATCGCGGGATGAAACGGTTGAGGAACAAGGCAGCGACGAAAAGAACCGCTATCAGCCAGGTCTCGTGGAAGTAGAACTGATTGGCTTGCCACACGGTGGCGGCCAGAAAGTCTGCTAGGGCGTCGGCCACCCGCTGTGCGATGCCGATGTTGGTGCCTCTTGCCAGCTCGGCGCCAGCGTTCGTGGCGTACTGCGTGGCAGGCAGCACCACGAGGCTTATGGCTCGTGTCGCGAAGCAGATGGGATCGAACAGTCCACCGATGGTGCTTCCGGCGACTGCAGCGGCGAGCAACCCGCAAAGGATGTAGTGCTTCACCCGCTGCCGAACCGGGTGGGTCTTATTCTGCGCGACCCGGCGGTTCCCCTTGCCGTAGCGGGAGGGAAACACCCAAGCGAAGAAATGGTGCAGGGTGCCGAAAGGACAGATCCAGCCGCAGAACACCCGCCCGAAGATCAGCGTGAGGGCCAGCACGCCCAGTGCCCACAAGAGCCCGCGATAGATGGTGTGGGTCGACAGGAGGGTCAGCAGGGCCACCAAAGGGTCGGCCATGAGGAAGCCCTCGACAGGCAGCGCCAGGCGGACCGGTTCGTCGGTTGCGGCGAAGCTTCCGCGGAATCCAGACTCGAAGATCAAGAAGCAGAACAGCGCCAGGAAAGCGGCTTGGCACAGCCGCCGGGCCCACACCAGCCTGCGGATGATCGGCCGTGCCTCGATTCCCGATCCGGGTCGCGGCGGCCGTTTCTTCTCATGGCTCCAGGGGTTCAGGGTCGCGAGCCGGCTCGCCCAACTCGGCTTCGAGCGGTTCACTCCATCAGGTGCTGCCTCACTCTGGCCCATGGTTGCTACACCTCGGTGCGTCGCAAGTCCTCCCAGACTTTCGTGCCGAGGCCACGCTGGTGACACAGGTCGAGGTAGCGGAGATCATCCCGCCGGACGCCGATCAACTGGCATGAGTAGGCGTCGGCGGCGACCTGGTCGACCGAGGCAATGACCTTGTTCAGCACCTTGGTGTCTGCGATGTTCCCGCCCTGGGGACCGTTGCGCATCAGCACTCGGGTGGCATCGACGACGGTCAGGGTCGGTTGCATGAAGGTAGCCAGATCGGCGATCGAGACGTCGATCTTCTGGTGCAAACGATTGCGACGACCGCCGAGCAAGCCGTACCAATTTTTCAACGCTCCGGTGTACTTGGCCAGGTTGTGGTGTTTGACCACCGGTGCATTGATGACTTTGTCGGCGTCGACCACAGGCCGAAAGATGGGCCACTCGTCGAGCACCTCCCCATTCAGCCGCATCGTGCGGAACCGATGCTCGGCAGGCAGGATGACTTCAGCCCCGGCATCGTGGGCAGCCTTCCAGATCCCCGAGCGCTGGAAGCTGCGGCTGGCCTCGTTGCACGACGCGTCGGTGACGGTGACTCGCTTGGCGCCGGCCTCCAGGACCATTCGCACCAGCGCTGCGATCACCAAGGGGTTGGTATTGGCGGCCTGAAGCGGTGTTCGATCCCAGCCGATGTTGGGCTTGATGGTCACCACATCGCCACGGGAGATGAAGCGGGCCATACCACCCAGGGCATCTACGGCAGACTGGGTCAGCGCCAGGGGATCGGTGCCGGTGCCCGCGATGGCCAGCTGGGGCAGCGTGGAGTGGTCGTCCTGCACCCGAAAGTCGCGGGTCTGAGGTTGCTGACTCGATCCCTCGCTCCGGTGCCCATGCTGATCCCAAAGCGCGACGCCGAGCGCTGCCGAGCCACCGACTAAGGCCGCGGCCCGGCCGATGCGACTCAGCGCGTCGCGACGAGAGAGGTTCGGCATTGGCTTGGCCTGCTATCCCTCCGGGGCTGGGGCCGCTCCCTCGGGTTTCGGAGGTCCAGGGGGTTGGGTGCCTCCGCCAGGGGCGCCGGTGCCGCCCTTGGGGATAGGAGTGGCAGGTGGGGTGGCGGCCGCCGGTTGAGGATCCGGGTATTCTGGCTCGCTCATGCAAGTGTCCCGATCCGAAATGCAGGAGGCCAGATCTTCGCGGCAACGGTTGCGGGACAGAGTGATCGGCCCGGTGCTGGCCTCGCAGGTCAGTCGTGCGGCTTGATGCTCGTCCCGAGCCGTCTCGAGCTTGCCCCGCTCTTCGGCCCAGGTTTGCTGGTGGTCCTCCAGGGTTTTCTCGAGGTCGTCACGCTCCTGGTCCCAGGCCTTGGTCGCCTTTTCCGAGTCATCCTCGCAGGTTCTGAGCTTGCCGTTGGAGGTGGTCAGTCGTCGCGTTTGGTAGGCCAGCTCTTCGTGGCTCTTGGCACGCACGCCCGCGAGCGCCTTGCCGTGGGCGGTCTTGTCGCCCTCTCGGCCGGCCACGCAGGTCTGAGCCTCCCGTTCGGTGACCTCGTGGGACGCGATGCACGTGTCGAGTCTCTCGAAGGACTTGAGGCCCTCTTGCTCGACCCGTTCGAGCTCGTTGGCGAGGGCTAGGTAGTCTCGCTTGGCGAAGACGTAGGCTCCGATGCCCAGCCCAACCAGGGCCGCCATCGCCAGGGCGATGCGCACCCGGGCCAGTGAGGTCTTTTGCCGCGCGATGCCCCGCTCGATCTCCGCTGCGGCCTCCCGCTCCTGTTCGAGCAGCACATCGAGCCCGTCGGCCATCTCCCGAGCCGAGGCGCGCTCTTCGGGATCACGCTGCAACCAACGGGACAGCGCTTCGTTGAGCTTGCGTCGTGGCTCGCCGGTCAGGTCGGGCAGGGCATCGTCAGGCAGCGGCGCGACTTCACGCTGCTCGAAGGCCTCAGCAATCTCGAAGGGTGTCGTGGCCTGCGCCCCGGGAAAGTGATCTTCACCGACCAGCGAGTAGAGCAACGTCGTGGCCAAGCCATAGGTGTCCATCTTCTCGCTGAGCACCTCGACGCTCCTGATGCCGCCCAGCGCCGCCAGCTGCTCTGGGGCGCCAAACAGCGCCGTGCCGGCCACAAACTCGGCGTTGTGCTCGACCGCCACCCCCAAGTCGAGCAGCACCGGGTGAATCTGCTCGGCTAGCTCGGCCAAGTAGATGTTCTCAGGCTTGATGTCTTGGTGCCGCAAGCCGCGCTCGTGGAGCGTCTGCACGCCACGCACGATGGGCAGAAAGATGTCGTAGGCCTCACGCAGAGCGAGCGGTCCGGCGTCCATGCGCTCGGCCAAGGTCAGCCCTTCGTAGAGCGACATGGTGAGCCAGACGTAGTCGTCGGTCACGCCGTGGTCTTTGAGCTGAATGATGTGGGGGTGGGTGGCGGCTGCCAACATGACGAGCTCGCGCTCCACGTTGCGCCCAGCGTATACGGCCCGCTCGATGATTTTCAGCGCCACACGGTGCTCAGGCACGTCGGTGCGCTCGGCCACGTAGACCCGCCCGAATTGGCCCGCCCCGAGCCGCCGAACGAGTCGGTAGAGACCCCCAATGCAGTCGCCCTCTTCCGGCAGCTTGCTGTCGTCCTCGTTGAGCGACCCTGCCACGACCGGCGCTCCTGCGACCACGCTGGCCGTGAAGGTTGTCGAGATGTCCTTCAGGAGCACATCTGGCATCGGGGTCGGCTCGATGTTTCGCCCCTTTGGCATAGTGGTCTCAGGTGGTGGAGAGCCTCTTGAGCGCGCAGGTCCTTGGACAGATCGTAGCGGTCGCGGCCTGTTGTCGGAAGAAAAGGGTGGGTCATTGGGTCTAGGGCCGCAACCCAGGGTTCGCAACCCGTCGCCACGTGTACTACTACTCCAGCGGCAGGGGCCGGCCCTCCCCGGGCGCCAGCGACTCATGTTGAATCACGTCCAGCTCCGACCAACCCACCGTGGCCGGCAGGTTGTGAGGCGTTGCCTGTGCGCAGCGACGGGGGTGGCATTGTGGGTCTGTGCCGGTGCGAGCGACGCCTCCAGCGGCTCGTCGACCGCCAAGATTCAGGCGTCAGACTTGGAGCCTGGGCCGCTGAAGCGCCAGATCCTCGACGTTCAGAAGCAAAGTCGCGCAGGGGGGCACCCGCGGTCGCTCGTCGAGGGGCCCCTCGGTGAGGCGGTGGCAGCTGCTGAGCGGGCTCGAGGCGCCCGCGCTGCCGGTGACAAGTGGCACAGCGGCCTGTTGACCAAGCTAGGCATGCAGTGGGCCCGCTGTGGTGGGGCCGTCGTGCGGGCCACTGAGGCAGAAGCGAAGGGCCGGGCGGAAGCGAAGCGGTTGCGTGAGCTCACCACCCAGCTCGAGCGGGCTGAAGCGCTCTTGGCCGAGCATCAGGCCCGCCTCGGAAGGCTCCAGGCTGAGGTCGCCAAGGCCGAGAAGAAAGCCGCCGCTGCTGCAGAGGTTGTCGCGGGGCGTGAGGTTGGCCGCCTCGAGCGGGCCAGCAAGGGCCAGCGACCTAAGTCTAGACGCAAGTCAGGTGGGGGGTCGCGGTGAGCTCTTCGGTGAGGCCGGCGAAGGCGTCTCTCACCATCTCGGCGCTGATCGTCGCGGCGCTTTGGGCGGCAGGCTGTGCACCGATTCCTCATCCGGAGGTGCTCAACCAGGTCGATTCGGTGCGCCAAGCCACGGCTACCCTGGAGGCGCGCAAGCACGCGCCGACCGCCTACGCCAAGGCAGAGAAATTGCGGCACGAGGCTAGAGCGGCCTTCGCCAACGACGACTTGGCTGGATCGCAGATCATCGCGGAGCAGGCGCTGGCCGCCTATGCCGAGGCCGTTGCGCTGGCTCGAATCGTTCGAGCAGAAGGGCAGCGCGTGGGCCTCGCGGCTGACGCTACCGCTGCCGAGAAGCGCCTGGCTGCCCTCGACGTCGAGCACCAGAAAGTGGCGGCTGACATTGCGGCGCTCCAAGGGCAGCTCAGGGTGTTGCGCGACGCCGAGCCGATCCAGTCCTCACCAGAGGCTAAAGGAGACCGCGAGCGAGCGCGGGGGCAAGCGGTGAAGACGCTTCAGCTCCAGGCCCGCCTGTTGTGTGTTGCAGGTCGTCTGTTGACCCAGTCGCGAGGTGGCACACCGCCGAAGGAGCTGACGGACGCTGCCAGCGCCCTCGCTGAGCTCGACGAGCGGCTGGCCAAAGGACCGGCGGCGGCGCCCATTGATCAGGCCACCCGTGCCCGGGCGGCCTGTCTGCGTGGATTGACCGTGGTGCGCCGTGCCGACCCGGATCCAGCGCAAGCCACCGGTGCGGACGATGCCTTGCTGACGGCCCTGTCCAAGGCCGGCTACGGCAAGCCGCTTCGTGACGATCGCGGCGTGGTCGTCACCTTGCGTGACCTCTTTGCCGGCGATGCCATTGGCACGGCCGGCGCCAAGGCGCTGGCCGCGGTGGCTGAGGTGGCCAAGCAGCACAAGAGCTTCCCCATCATGGTGGTCTTGCATCAGCGGCGCCCACTGGATCCACGGACCGAGAAACGCTGGCGCGCTCGGGGGGCCGCGCTGGTCGCAGCGCTGAAGCAGCAGCTCGGCGACCGTCCGGTGAGTCCAGCCCAGGTGGCCGGGGCGGCAGCGCCACTGGTCGATCCCCAGGGCCCCTACAGCCACCGCAACGAGCGCGTGGACATCGTCTTCATCACTCCTCGTTCGTTGTAGCGGGAGTCCGAAGGTCCCGCCTGCAAGGCCCTGGGGAAGCCACTGTGCCCGGCAGTGCTTGGTCGCTGCTCGGTGGCGGCGGGAACTGTGGACCAGGGGGGGTGTCCAATGGCTGATGCGTTCGGCCCTTGTCGCCAGCTGTCAGCTACGCCATCGAGGTTGGGTGAAGTCCATGACTCTGAATCAACGCCTGTCGAAACTGTCAATGCCGCGCTGCGCTGCCTTGGTGCTCTTGGTCAGCCTCCTCGTCATGCTCTGTGCATGCGAGGACGAGCAGAAGACGCTGGGCGCCGTGGTCGACCCGAGCTTCAAGGTCATCAAGCCGTTGGTCGACCGTGACACCAAGCAGATTCGGGACGGACTGCCCAAAGGCGCCGAGGCTCTCGGCAAGCTGCTCGACGATGACCCAGGTGCGGATGTCGAGGGACTCAAGCGGGCGCTCGCGCGAGCCCGTGCCGGCGTTCACGACCTAGCGGTGGCCAAGGGTACCTTCTTCATCTTCGTCGAGCCCCAGGGCACCATCTTGCGTAGCGACGCCGAACAAGACCTGGCGGCCGGCGATTCGCTCACAGAGGCGATCCCAGACGCGAAGAAGATTTTCGAAAAGGACGCAGGACTAACCGAGGTTTGGGGCTACTGCCAGGGCCTCCGGGGCGTGCAGAAAGGAGGCGATCTCCAGTGGGTGGTCGGTGCTCAGGTCAAGAGCGCCGAGGGCAAGCTCAAGGGGGCCTACGTCACGGGCTGGTCGCTGAGAAAATACGCCGAGTATCTGGAGAAGCACGTCCGGGATCATCTGACCGAGACGAACCCCAAGAAGAGCAAACCGATCCCATTGGTCTACGTCTTGCTGGTGAAAGGCAAGCAGGCCTATGGCGGCCCGATGACCCCTGAGGTCAACACCAAGGGAGCCAGTGACTTCGACTTGCTGGCCAAGTCGAAGGATGGGCTCTTCAAGACCTCGATCACCCTCGAGAAGCGTGACTTCCTGCTGGTGGCCAAGCGCGAGCCGGTCCTGGGCGAGGACATGGCCATCGCCCTGCTCATTTCAGCGTTCTGAGTGGTCATGGGGAGGCGCTTCTTGGGCATTCCAGTCAGCGCCCTGATGGCGCTGGTGGTGGGGTGTGGTGCCCACCCGACCTCGGCGGACGTGGCGGGCGATGAGCCCGATTGGGTCGATCCTCCTCCGGCGCAAGGCGCTCCGGCCCCAGGTGAGCCGCTTCACCATTCGGCGGGTGTCGAGCTCACGGTGCCCTTGGGCTGGGCCGTTCAGCCTTGGGGCGAGCACGTGCAGCTGCTCTCGCCGGACCGAGCGGCAGTGGTCAGGCTGATGGTGATCGATACGGGGCAGCTCGAGGTTGCGCTCGATGGGATCGACCGGCAGCTCGACGGCCAGCTCGAGGCCCACGACCTCGGCTCGGTCCGAACCGCCGTCGTGAACGGGCTGAAGGCACGCCTCGCGGCTGGCAGCGGCTGGCTCAAAGGGGAGTCGGTCAAGCTGCGGATAGCTTTGCTGCTCACGCCACGCAAACAGGTGCTGGTGCTGCTCTCCATGATTCGCCAGAACGCAGTCGCAGAGCGGCAGGCCGAGATCCGCGGGCTGCTGGAGAGCATTCGACCCGGGAGGCTCAGCAGGCCGTGATGCTTCGTGACCCCGCTCGAGAGCGCGGCACTTGACCTCACGGCGTGGCGAGGGCACATGAACCCGTCCTATGGCAGACGACTTCAAGCCGCTCAAGGCCGCTCTGAGCGAAGTGCTAGCGCCACTCCTCGAGGTGGACGGTGGTGAGCTCTACGTCGTCTCACTGGGCAAGAAGGACGTGAGCCTCCACTTGGCCGGCAGCTGGAGCGGGTCCCCAGCCGCCAGTCTTGCGGTGCGTCGCGTGGTGGAGCCTGTCGTGCGCAGCGCACACCCCAAGGCAAAGCTGACGGTCAGCTCGGGGTGGCAGATACCGGAAGGCGCGGAGCGAGTTCAATCGGTCAGCGAATGATCGCCTTCACCGAAGGATCAAGATCCTTCTTCTTCTCCGGCTTGTGGGTGCGGAGGTTCTCCAGGTTCTCCTCCGTGTCTTTGTCCACGTAGGCGATCCCGAAACGCTTGCCCATGTCGATGAGCCTGAGGTGTACCTTCGAGTCCGCCCAGTCGACCTCCGCGAAGCGACGCCCCTTCTTCTCGTCCGCGGCCAGCTTGCGCCCCTTGACGGTTAGCTTCTTCTCGATGCTCTCGACGGCCTGCTTGAAGTCGACGCCCCATTTCGATTTGGGTCCGAGCTTGTAGACGTCCACGACCTTCCACATCCGGTTCTTGATGAAGAACAGGTAGCGCTTGCGGCCCTTGCGCTTATGCGTCAGCGCCGTTTCGCCGTTCATGTGGCTGAACTCGCCACCTAGCGGCGTTGCATCGAGCGAGGTCGGCTTGTCGTCGAACTCGATGAGGCTCAGGGCGAAGTCCTGCTTGGTCTGGGTGATCTTGTATTCCACCCGTTTCATTGCGACGCCCGGCTCAGCGGCTTGCATCCGCTTCTTGAAGCTGCGCTCGATGATCTTGTCGTAGGCCTTGAGAATCTGCTTTTCCGACTTGCCAAATGTGACGCTCGATGGCTTCACCTTCGGTGCCTTCTCGAGCGCCGCTGGCTCAGCGGCTGGCGCGGCCTTCTTTTTGCCCCACTTCCGAGCGTCAGCGTCAGTGCTCGACCCCAATACGAGCAGGCCGACCGAAACCGCGAGAACCTTGCCCAACAAACCGTGTTTGCTCATCTTTATTTCCTCGCTGCGATGCGGTCGAAAGGGCTCATCGTCCAAAAACGAACCACTCGAGCGCGACGCTGCCCCCACCAAGACGGCCTACGCCGGCGGGGCGCTGCTGAATGGGTGCCTGATATCTAGCACCTGAACGCATGGTGACCAAGCCCGACCTGTCGGCTGGACTCGTCAGCCGTTGGACGCAGCGAGCAACAAAACGATGGAATCGCTGTTGCGATTCAGTACAAGCAACTCCACAGAAAGCACGTTTGCGACTGCGGATTGGCGTTGGGAGCGCCTGTGACTACACTCCAAGCAGCGGAAACACACCCATGGTCATGACGCGACGAGCAGCTCTGATGATCTCCCTGGCTTGCGCCACCGCGGCGGCTTGTGGGGGGAACGGCTCTGAAGCCAAC
The DNA here is from genome assembly GCA_030590865.1 of Myxococcales bacterium. Classification (GTDB taxonomy): domain Bacteria; phylum Myxococcota_A; class Polyangia; order Polyangiales; family Polyangiaceae; genus JAPYTK01. The sequence goes on from JAUVCD010000030.1 coordinate 20,247, forward strand.
GTGCCGATGGGGTCTCTTCCCAGGTGGGAGGGCGAGCTCCGCACCCTGTTTGACGACGAGATCAATCCGGTGGCCGTCGGCTTGGCCATGGACGGTCGCTCGCCTGCCGCCGACCCCTTGCTGCGCCTGCGGGCCCAGTCAGCCGAGATCGCGGCACGCATGCGGGTACAGACGGTGACCCGGGACACGGTGGGCGCGCGGACGAGCTACACGCTCACCCTCCAGATTGGGATGCCGCCGCTGTTGCCCCTCAAGCTCGACGTGAAAACCATCGATCTGACCATTACCCCAGCGACCGGAGCATTCGGCATCGTGCAGTCCCTCGAGGCGTCGATGCGGGGGCGCACCTTCATTGGCTTCGCGCACCGATTCGCTGGTGTCGAGGAACCTGAGTTGCACTGGCATCTTGCGGCCGATCATGCTGAAGTTGCTCAGATTGTTCAGGAAATTGCCGTTTTGGAAGAGCTGGCTGGCGAGTGACTGGCGTTTCAATCAAGTCAGCTCGGGAGGTGGCGCTGCTCCGCGAGGCCTCTCAGGTCGCCGTGGCGACACTGCATGGCGTCGATCGCATGATCGAGCCAGGGTTGTCCACCGAGGCCATCAACGACTTCGTCCACCGTGACACCTTGCGTCGCGGGGCTCAGCCGGCGCCACTGAACTACCATGGCTTTCCGAAGAGCGTTTGCACCTCAGCCAACGAAGTGGTGTGTCACGGCATTCCCAGCGAGCAACACGTGCTCGAGCCCGGTGACATCGTCAACGTAGACATCACGTCAATCCACGGGGGCTTCTACGGCGACACCTCAGTCACCTTCTACATCGGCGAGCCCGGCCCGGACGCCAAGCACGTCACCGAGGTGGCCCGCCGGTCGCTCACCTTGGGCATCGCAGAGGTTCGGGATGGAGCTCGGTTGGGCGATATAGGCGCGGCGATTCAAGAATTCGCCGAGCCCCAAGGGTGCTCGGTGGTGCGTGCCTTCGTGGGTCACGGCATTGGTCGCCGATTCCATGAGCCGCCCCAAGTGCAGCATGCCGGGCGCCGCAACCATGGCATGCGGTTGCGAGCAGGCATGTGCTTCACCATCGAGCCGATGATCAACCTAGGGGGCTACGAAGTGGAGATCCTGGACGACGACTGGACCGCCGTCACCCGTGACCGGTCCCTCTCAGCCCAGTTCGAGCACACTCTGGTGGTGACCAAGAAGGGGTGCGAGATTCTGACCAAACGCTCCGAGCCACTGGTCCACAGTGAGCGTTTTGGCGATTTGTGGGGCTGACTCGTCGGCGCAGCGTCCGGCGTCCCAGGTGCCCAGCGTGCCAGCTGTTTGGCGTCCCAGCTGTCCAGCGTCTCAAGCCCGCGCTTGGCGCGTGCTGCGGCCGTTTCCTCGCGCCGCAGGCGTTCCACCTGCAGACGCCGGCTTAGGGTCCGACGGCGGCTTCTCTTGCCCCTCTTGCGCCTCTTGCGCCTCTTGCGCGTCTTGCTCGGCCTGTGGCCCGAGCCCGTGTTTGGCTAAGACGCGCTCGGCGATCTCGTCGAGCAGCTTGGGATTGTCGTCGAGGTGGGTGCGCACCTTTTCGCGACCTTGACCGAGCCGCTCGCCGTCATAGGAGAACCAGGAGCCGCTTTTTTCTACGATGCCGGCCTCCACGGCCAGATCGAGCACGTCACCGCTGCGGCTGATTCCCTTGCCGTAGAGGATGTCGAACTCGCATTCTCGGAAGGGTGGGGCCATCTTGTTCTTCACCACCTTGACGCGAGTGCGGTTGCCTACCACCTGTGGGTCTCGCCCGGCGGTTCCGGCCTCTTTGATCGCCCCGATACGCGCTACTCGCAGCCGAACCGATGCGTAGAATTTGAGGGCGTGGCCGCCGGTAGTGGTCTCGGGGCTCCCAAACATCACGCCGATCTTCATGCGCAGCTGGTTGATGAAGATCATCAGGCAGCTCGACTTGCTGAGACTGCCGCTGAGCTTTCGCAGCGCCTGGCTCATCAGTCGTGCCTGCAGTCCAACGTGGCTGTCTCCCATGTCACCGTTGAGCTCGGCTTTGGGGACCAGGGCGGCGACCGAGTCGATGACGACGCAGTCGATGGTGCCCGAGCGGATGAGCATGTCGGCGATCTCCAGGGCCTGCTCGCCGTAGTCGGGTTGAGAGATCAGCAGCTCCTCGGTCTTGATGCCCAGCTTGCGAGCGTATTGCAGGTCGAGGGCATGTTCGGCATCGATGAAGGCAGCGGTGCCGCCGGCGCGCTGAACGTTGGCGAGGGCATGGAGGGCCAGGGTGGTCTTGCCGCTCGCTTCGGGCCCGAAGATCTCCACGACTCGGCCCCGTGGGTAGCCCCCGATCCCGAGGCCGATGTCGAGGGCGAGCGAGCCGGTCGGTACGCTCGGGACGTCACGGACGAGGGACTCACCCTCTCTGAGACGCATGATCGAGCCCTTGCCGAATTCCTTTTCCACCGCGCTGATGGCGAGCTCGAGCGCTTTGGCTTGCTGTTTGAGAGCTTTTTCGTCGTTCATGGCAACCGTTCTTCGTCGACAAGGGGATAGGCGGCAGATGCGCAGTGGCGACGGACTGCCTACTCGGCATCTGTCCAGACAGCTATACTGGACAGCTGTTCAGGATACAACCATGGATAGGGCGGCGGATTCACCACGGAGGCACTGAGGACACGGGGGGAGATTTGGTATGAATTCACGGAGGGGCCTCGCCTGGTGGAGAGAGGTTTTTTGGGGGCAGGAGCGGCCAGGGGGACCCGGGACATGGGTTACACGTTCGCGCCCTCCGTGCCTTCCCCCCCCAATCTCCCCGTGTCCCTCCGTGCCTCCGTGGTGAACCCCTTCCGTCGTGGTGGACCCCCGGAGGCGGACCGCGAGAAGCAAGGGACGGCGGCTCAGAACAGGCCGATCGAGAAGTGCAGCGCCCCCAGGTCTTCCCACTCTCGGCGCACCAGCTTGAAGCCGTAGTCGAGGGCTACCGGACCAATCGGGGTGGCGATGCGCAACCCGCCGCCCACGGTGTAGCGGAGCATCAGCAGATCGAAGGGGGACTCGAGCGAATCGATCCCGGTCCAGACGTTTCCCGTGTCCAAGAACAGCCCAATGCCGAACACATCGGTTAACGGGGCGCGCAGCTCTGCCCGGGGGTTGAGGTAGAGATTGCCACCCCGAATGCCGACGTTGTTGATGTCGAGCTCGCCCTTGAGAATCTTCTGGGCCACGTCCTCGGGCACCATTTCGTCGAGCTGAAACCCCCGTACCGTGTTTACGCCGCCGAGGTAGAAAAGCCGATCCGGGTAGGTTTGGCTCCAACAGGCGAGCTGCACGTTGTACCCAGCACCCACGCTGATCGCTAATGCCATGCCGTCGTCGGTCAGCCGCAGGTAGCCGGCTATCCGGCTGGTGAGCCGCAGAAACTCGCTGGTCATGTCCTCCGAGGGGACGCAGCTGTCAGGTAGGGCGGCCTGCCGGGCCGCCTCCGCTTCTGCCTCCAGCGGCTCGAGGGGGAGGGCTGTGACGTGCTCAATCCCTGAAGTGAGCAACGTTCCAGAGGTGGCGGCCAGGGAGTTGTCTCGTCGATCCCAGCTGACGTTGAGCCGCTGTGCGAGGGCGATGGTGCGTCCCTCGGGTACCCGCAACAGATTGGCCAGCGAGTTGTTGGCTGCGATGGCTCCCTCGATATCCTCGGCGTGAAACAGCGTGACGTCGTTGAGCTCTGCCGAGAGACCCAGCTGAGTGGTGACTTGCCGTACCGGCCGCCACCGGAGCGTGGGGATCAGCGCCTCCCGGGTGAGACCGAAGTCTCGTTGATTGTCTCGCACGTCGATGCCGTCGATCACGACGTCGACCCGCGGCCCGAGGCCCACGTCGGGGAAGCGTAGCGAAGCGCTGTTGCGGCGCTCGAGCCGCTCGCTCACGGTGAACTCGCTGTAGGTCTCACGAACGTCCTCATCGAGGATGAGGAAGTCAGGCAAAGTGGCGAACTCGACTCGGAGCGTCAGCCCGATGGCCCGACCGGCAATGTTGCGGTGCCCGTACTCGACCGCCACCCGCAGGCCCTCACCGGTGGAGAAGCCGATGCGCGGTTCGAGATACTGAGAGGGTTGCTCGACGACGGTGATGATGACCCGTTTGTGTTTTTGCGGCACATCGGGATCTTCGAGCCCAATCGAGACACTCGAGAACGTGCCGAGGGTGGCGATCTGCTCCTCACTCTCTCGCACCAGGTTGCGCTGGTAGATCTTCTCCTCGTCGGTGCACTCATCCAGGTTCTGGCAGAGAGCCAGGCGGCGGAGGATGACGCTCTCCTCGGTGCGTAGGGCGCCGCGGATCTCGTAGTCGCTGATGATGACCGGCTCGTGCTCGTTGATGACGATTCGAGCCCGCGCCCGGGTGCGGTCCGGCGAGTAGTCGACGTCGGTTTGCACGGTCACATAGGCGTAGCCACGGTCACGGTAGGCGTTGACGATCCGTTGCTTGGCCAGGTCGAGCTCGATGTTGGAAAACGGCGCGCCGAGCTGGAATTCAGCGGCCTCGACGAGGGTTTGGGAGCTGACGGTCTCGTTGCCCTCGAAGACCAGGTCGTAGAGCTGGGTCTGCGGTCCGAGCTGGATGGGAAGGCGCACCGTCATCGTGGGTGCGCAATGGATGCTTCGCAGCGGATCGGGCTGACAGCTGAGATCTTCGTCGAGCGCCTTTTCAGGGATTGGGAGATCGAGGGCGTCTTGTCGGCAGAGCGGCGGCTCGTGGGGCGGCAAGTCGAAGGGCTCACAACGACCTCCGCGGGCCGATGGATCGCATTCGGCGCGGATCACGCCAACCGGACCCACGACGGCGTTGAGGTAGCCCTTGCTGTTGAGGAGCTTCTCCAGGTGCTTGACGACTCGGTCATAGCTCTCGGGCAAATAGGTGGCAGCAGGCTCGAGCCGGCGCGCCTCCGCCCGGCTACCGCCAGGTGACAAGAGGCCGTCGATGGCCAGGTCATCGATGTGGTGAAGCAAGGGCATGCTGGGCAGCTCTTCGTTTAGAACTGCGTCGATCTCTTTTTCCAGGTCCGCCACGCTCAGCCCCTCGGGCGGATGGGCGGGCAGGCAGGGGAAGATCCGCTTGGTGACCTGCACCAGACGGTCTTCCACGATTCGGAAGTGCACTTCTCGAACCGCACCGTCATCCACGGTGCGCTCCTCGGCGGCCACGCGGACGTCGTAGAGGCCGCGAGCCCGATGAAAGTCCCGCACCCGCTGTGTCAAAGCCAGCGCGCTGGTGTCGGCGCCCCCTTCGTCGAGCTCCAAGGCGTCGGTGAGCTCGCTGTCGTCGAACCGGAAGTTGCCTTCGAAGAAGAAGCGGCTGAGCGGGCCTGTTTGTAGGGAGACGTAGAGGAAGACGTCCTGACTACGGCGCAAGATTCGGTGCTTGACGACCGCCTCGAGGAAGCCCGCCTCTCGTAGGGCCTCGGCCATCTCGTTGTTGGCATCAAGCAGCTCGTCCTCGTCGACGTGGTCGCCCCTTTCGACCGCATATTCTCCCTTGAGGTCGCCCAACACGCGGTCGTACTTCGGCTCGATGACGAAGATGCGCAGCGAGATGGTCCGTCGCTCACCCGGTGTGATGTCGAGGGTCAATAGGACGCGCCGCGGATCGTCAGTGTCGCTGGCGGTCACCGCGATTTTGGCGTCGTCGTAGCCATAGCGGAGGTAGAGGCTGCGCAGGCGCTCTTCGGCCTCTCTCATCAGCGGCTCGGTGATCTCGCCGCCTTCTTCGAGCTTGGCAGCCTCCAGCGTGCGTTCTCGGGTCAGGCTACCGCCCTCGATGTGGATGCTGGCCATCAGTCGGCGTGGCACGACGACCAGTCTCAGAACTACGCCGTCCTGCAACGGGCGGGCATCGGCGTAGGCCTGCGCGAAGCCGCCGTCTTCGAGGAGCTCGGCAATGGCCCGTCGGGCGGCTTGGGCCGAGAGAGGCTCACCGAGAGTGACGGAGCGCACCGGCTTCGTCTCTGGCCAGCGACTGCCGGTGGTCTCCACGCTGATAGATCGGATCGGTTTGCCTTCCAGCTCTGCCAGGCGCCCTGGCGCTTCGCGGAGCAGCCTGGCCCTGGCGCGGTCGAGCCCGGTCCGCTCCTCTCCGGCGCGACGCCCAGGGGGCGACGGAGCTCCATCGTCCGGCTGCGTCTGAGCGAACCCCGGCAGGCTCACCAAAGTTAGCAAGAGGATCCAGGCCGCGGGGAGGACGGCACCACCCGCGTGCCTACCTTGGGATCGCGGCAGGCGACGACCCCGCGGTCTGTGCACGGCAGCGGCAGCACCCATTCGTCACTCGAACTCTAGGCGCCACCTGAGGTCGGCGCCAACGTTTCCGAGGATCGAGCTGGAGACGTCATTGACGTTGTCGTACGAGCCCTGGACGCTCACGCTGCGGCTCAGCTTCCATTCCAGGTTGGCTCGCACCTCACGAGTCTCGGACAAGCCAGTCGTTACACCGGCGCGCACCTTGTCGGAAATGCGCTTACCTACCGAAACCGTGGGCTCCGGTCGGCCGGAACGAGACGAGTATTGGCTGCCCACCCGAAACTCGTCGATGATCGGTACGGTCTTGCGCACGGCCTGGCCCAACCCGGTCACGGCGCTCAGCGCCTCGATGCCCACGGTCTGAGCCAGGGACCCAGCCAATCCGCGGTCGAGCTCGGCGCGAGTCATGCCTACCTGCAGCAGCAGCACGATGTCGTCTTGGCTGAGCGGCGGGTCGCTGGTGAAGCGCACCTTTGGCTCGTCGGTGTGACCGTAGGCGTGCATCGCAATACGCCACTTCCCACCGGCGCTCGCGGCGCTGCTGCTGGCATCGGTAGTGCTCGCCGCGGCGGCTGAGCTCGAGGCGTAGCGCCGGTATTCGGTGATGGCGTGCACATCGAGTCTAGGTACGATCCGTGTCGGATCATCGAAGGTCACCGTGCCGTCTCGAACCGCGAAATCGTGTCCCTGGAGAAACAGCTTCGAGTCCTGTTCGATTCGCAGGGCGCCCCTGGCGCCGAAGCGCTGGTCGGTCCCCGACAGCTGGATCCCCCCCTCGACAAATCCCAGTCGCATGTCGACCAGGTTGTTCGAAAGGCGCAGCGGGCGCGGCGAGGCGACCTGAATGTCGAAGCTGAACAGGTCGTTTTCCGGCTTGTAGGTTTCCACCACGGTGCGGCCGCGACCGGTCAGCTGATCGATGTCGATGCTGAACGACATGGGACGGGTGTAGGCGAACTGGGTGAGCGAGACGGTGCCCGTGATGTGGGGCAGCGAGCGTTGGCTGGGGTCAGTAGGGGTTTGGTAGCTCCCGCTCAGCGTGCCGTTGACGGTCATTTTGACGCCGTCGGTGACCGGCAGCTTCACATCCCGCGCCACTAGCGTGGCCGTGGCGCCGGTGATGTCGAAGCCCTGCATCGGTAGCCGGGCACTGAGGGATAAAAGACCCGT
>JAUVCD010000450.1 GCA_030590865.1 Myxococcales bacterium
CGAGGCGCTTGCCTCTTGACCAGCCTCTGCTGCTTTGCCATCTTCCCGGGCGGAGAGGTGACCGAGAGGCCGAAGGTGCCTGATTCGAAATCAGGTGTGGTGCAAGCCACCGCGGGTTCGAATCCCGCTCTCTCCGCCAAGCCCTGAGCTCGTGGCCCGACCGGCCAACTTCGGTTGGCCACCGAGGCGGGACACCCAGGAGGACGAATGAAGCTCGAAGATCTCCGAGTCGACGGAACACGTTTGCGGCAGTCGCTGGAGCAGATGGCGAAGATCGGCGCCACCGCCGGGGGCGGAGTGCAACGGCTGGCGCTCAGTGACGAGGACCGCGAGGCCCGCGATCTGTTCGTCTCATGGCTGAAGGAGCTCGACCTGACCGTTACGGTCGACCAGATGGGCAACATCTTCGGTCGCCGGCCTGGCACACGCGACGAGCTGGCGCCGATCACCAGTGGCTCCCATGTGGACTCGCAACCCAAGGGTGGCCGCTTCGACGGCATTCTGGGGGTCCTGAGCATGCTCGAAGTGATGCGGACCCTGCACGACCACAAAGTGCAGACCGAGCGTCCCATCGTGATCGTCGACTGGACGAACGAGGAGGGGTCGCGCTTCGCGCCGGCCATGGTCTCCTCTGGTGTGTGGGCCGGTGCCCTCGAGCTCGACTGGGCCTACGGCCGTACCGACATCAATGGCAAGCGGCAAGGCGACGAGCTCGAGCGCATTGGGTACCAGGGCGATGTCCCGTGCAAGCACTCGCCGGTGCATGCCTACTATGAAGTGCACATCGAGCAGGGGCCGGTGCTCGAGCGGGAGCATAAGACCATCGGAGCACCCAAGGGCATCCTGTGCCTGCATTGGTACGACATCTACCTCGAAGGCGAAGCCAACCAGGTCGGTCCCACGCCCATGGAGGGGCGTCACGATGCGCTCTGTGCGGCCGCCGAGATGGTGCTCGCCGTCAACGAGCTGCCCGCCAAGATGGGCGGCAACATGGTGGCCACGGTGGGCGAGATCCAGAACGAGCCCAACTCGCGCAACATCATTCCCGACAAGGTCCATTTCACCGTCGACATTCGCTCGTGGGACGATGATCTGGCCCTGCGTTCCTGGGATGATCTCAAGCAAGGCTTCGAGACCATCGCCAAACGACGCGGCTGTCCCATCCGCATCGAGGAGACCTGGCGGGTGCAGCACTCGCCCTTCGACGAGCGCTTGGTCCAGCGGGTCATGGATAACGCCGAGGCGATCGGCTACCCAGCGCTGCGCATGGTCAGTGGTGCCGGCCACGATGCCAGCTACGCCAACCAGGTGTGCCCCACCTGCATGATCTTCGTGCCCTCCGTCGGGGGGCGCAGCCACGTCGAGGTGGAGGAGACCAGCTGGGAGGACTGCGAAGCTGGCGCCAATGTTCTGCTCCACTGTGTGCTCCAGAGCGCCGCTGAGAGCTGAGCGCAGCGCTGGCCCCTCAGTTGGACCAAGCTGAGCCGGGTATGCGGGTGTAAGTCCTGAGCCTACATTCCTTCGTGCAGGGCACGGGTCCGTGTGATAGGTTGAAATCAGCGATCCGCCGCCCTCCTCTTCTTCTACAGACCATTTGGCAGGCGCGGCCCTCTCTTACTTGGGTGTCGACGCCAGCGATCTCGGGGCAACGCTATGGGTGCCACCGACCAAACCGGCGGCGGAGCGACGGCTTAGGCCAGGGGGACAGAGGTAGAGCCATGAAGACCAGCGGCAACCACGAGCTCGATGATATCAGCGGCCGTCTCATCCGCTGGGCAGCTGCCTTCGGTGCAACGGCGCTCTTGGTGGCGGCCGGCGCCTGCGCGGAGGGCGGTGTTGCTTTCGATGACGATGACGACACCAGCACTTCGACCAGTGGCGGCGGCGGTGGCGCCGGCGGCGGGACAGGCGGCAGCACCAGCGGCACTGGTGGCAGTACCGGCCCCTGCGAGATCGACTGCGCGAGCATCGAGACGCCTCAGTGTCAGGTCTCCAAGTGCAACGTAGAAACCAAGCAATGCGAGGTCCTGGCCGACGTAGATGGGGCCGCATGTGATGACGATGCTTTCTGCACCGTCAACGATGCCTGCGTCGCTGGTGTGTGCCAGCCCGGGCCGCCGAACGACTGCGGGGTTGTGCCTGCAGATTGCGAAGCGGTGAGCTGCGACGAGTCGAGCCAGACCTGCACGACCGTGCCCATGAGCAATGGGTCGGCCTGCACGGCCACTGACCTGTGTCAGATCAACGCCACTTGTACCAACGGCCTCTGCATTGGCCAGGAGAAGGACTGCTTCTTCTCCCCGGTGCCCAACGAGTGCTACGTGTCGATCTGCAACCCGCAGAACGGTCAGTGCGAGCCCGAGCCGGGCAACTTCGGGCAGGGGTGCGTCGACCCCAACGATCTGTGCACCGACAACAAGACTTGCGACCAATCAGGCAACTGCATCGGTGGCGGGCCCAAGGATTGCTCGTCGCTGACCCAGGGGTGCTTCGATGGCGTCTGCGATGTCAACAGCGGTCAGTGCGTCCAACAGCCCATCAACCCCGGCGACCCGTGCCAGGAAGCGGTGGACGACTGCAATAACGGTCAGTGCGACAACAACGGCATCTGCCAGCCCGTTCCGACCAACGAGAGCGGCGCCTGCGAAGACGGGAACCCCTGTACCTCCGGCGAATACTGCACCGCTGGCGCCTGTGGCAACGGCCAGATGGTGCAGCAGGTCATCTATTTCGAGGACGGCTTCGCCAATAACAACGCCGGTTGGACCCTCGACACCGAGTGGCAGATTGGAGCCGCCACGGCTTCATCCGGAGAGAGCTACGGCAGTCCCGACCCGGGGACGGACACCACGTCTACTAACGACAACGGCGTTGCAGGGGTGGTCATCGGCGGCAATGCGGCGACGACCCTCCACAGCTACTACTACCTCACCAGCCCGCCCTTCGACGTCAGTGGCGCCACGGGCACGCTATGGCTTGGCTTCTACCGGATGCTCAACAGCGACTACACGCCCTACATGCAGAACCAGGTGCAGGTCTATGACGGCGCCCAGTGGGTGACGCTCTGGGAGTCAGGCAGCTCGCCAGGGGTCATCGACGCCGCCTGGATCCAACAGGCCTACGACGTCGGTGCCTACAAGAGCAACCAGATGCAGGTCCGTTTCGGCTTCCTGATCGGATCGAGCGGCGTGTTCACCGTCTCTCAGTGGAACGTCGACGACGTGGTGGTCGCCAACGTCGTCTGCCCCTGAGCTGGGGCCGCGACCCTAGCGCACCGTTGAGCGGGTCTCGCTGAACGAGATCCCCTGCTCCTTCAGCTCTGCCAATACAGGTCGGTAGATGCCAGGCTCGATGGGGATCTGGACGCCCCGCAGTTTGATGTCCCCGTTCAGCACCATGCGGGTGCCGATGGCAGCGGGTAGCGCAACGGTGCGCGCCATCGAGCTGTCGCCGTTGGGGATACCGAAATTCACCATGATCGCAGTGATGCGCTCGCGGCCTTTGCCACCGTCGAGCTCGAACGTCAGGTCGTGCCGCATCACCAACATGTCACGCTCACCGGGCTTGAAGGCCAGGCCCTCCTCCATGCGGTGCGCCATGATGTCCAGCAGCGACGCCTTGTCGAGACCTATCGGCTCGTCACTGAGCAGCCCGATGTGCTTCATGGCTGCGAGTGGTGACTGGGCGACTGATACACCCAGCTTGCGCGGAATGGTCTCTTCGAGGGGGGCGCCGAAGAGCTTCTCCATGAAGGCCCTGCTGCTCGTGCCTGTCAGATCGTGCTCAGTGATATCGTCGAACAAGTCCAGCTGGCTGAGCTGGGTGCGGAGTCGGCAATGGCCTTGGTTGCGCAGGGTGCCGCGGAACATGTCCTTGACCTGGCCATTGTCGAAGCCATAGGTGTCCAGGTAGGAGACCGAGTCGCGGTTTGGGTACCCCTCGAGAGTGCCGACATCGGGAATTTCGACGACCGCCGGATCGGTGAAGAGCGTCTCGGGCGTGACGTCGACGACCTGTCCATCCTTCAGGTAGCGGGCACTGCTCCGGGCTGCCAGGAGCACGGCCCGAGGACTCCAGGAGACCTTGTATCCGAAGGGGTTGTCATTCGCCTCGGGGGCCGGCAAGCCACCGCACCAAGAGCTGAAGCCGACCAGCTTGCTGCCCTTTTCTTGCTCGCCATGAATGACCTTCATGGACGACATGTGGTCGATGCCGGGATCCACGCCCATCTCATTGAGGAGCAGTACGTCCTTGTCTCGCGCCTCGGCATCGAGAGCGCGCATTTCCGGGCTCACGTAGGAGGTGGTCACCAGATGCACACCGCTGTCGAGGCACGCTCGGGCGACTAGCGGATGAAAGGGCGCCGGCAATAAGCTGACCGCCACATCGGCGGCTGCTACCTGCTCGCGCAGGGCGTCACGATCGTTGACGTCGAGCGGTAGAACGCGAGCGTTCGGGTGGCCATCCACCAGCTTCCGCGCCCCCGACCCCGGTAGGGAGGCCACGGTGAGGTGGAATCCGCCGTCCAACAAGTAGCGAATGAGAGGCGGCGACACGAGGCCGGCACCAAAGAGGACTACCTTCTTCACGATGCTTGTCTTTCTCGTCCCCCGACTGCGCTAGTCCCCCAAGTGCTTCTTCAGGTAGCGGAAATCGGGTGTGAGCTTGCCCTGATGGGTAATGACGGCACGCTTGATGGGCGGCGGCAGCTCGAGGTCGTCGAAGGGCACCTGGTAGTTTGCCCGGGCGATCGCGTCTACGAAGGGCAGCAGCGCGTCGCCGAAATCTCGTGATGCCTCCAGCGGCAGCTCGCAAGGCAAGTTGTCCACCGCCAGCACCACTGGGCCGTGGCCTGCTACCCCGGTCACCACTCGATCCTCTTCAGGCAGGTAGACGTAGACTGGGTCACCTGGATCGGTCGGCTTCAGGGTGCATTCCACTCCGCCTTCGATGTCGCAGGAGATGTCGCCAATCACCCGGAGCCGGGGCGTGCAGCCGGCGCCATAGAGGCCGTGCAGCAGGTCGCGGGTGATCAGGCGAGGGTAACGGGGGGTCCAGTAGATGCAGTTGACCAGCACCGAGAGGTGGGGCACGTGGCGCGCGAAGGTTCCCCGGTAGCGCTCTGGGTGATCGTAGTACTCAGAGAGCTCGAAGGTCCCACCAGCAGCTCGCGGCACCACCATGTGCTCCTCTTTGAAGACCACCTTGATGACCTGTTTACCGTCCCCAGTTGCCGCTGCGCTGGGGAGATCGTCAGGGGTCACCTCTCGCACCGGTAGTCGCGCGAGCACCTCTTGGGCTCCTGCCGAGACGTTGCCGTAGCCCGTGAATCCCACAGTGAGTGGGGCGATGGCGGCGGGCAAGCCCTTGCTGGCGATGGCTGCACCCACCTCCTCGATGGCGGTCAGAGCCGCCTCGAGGCTCTCGTACATGCGGGCCTGGCGAAGGGCCTTCAGCGGCGTCTCGATCCCCTCACGGTCCAGTCGCTGCCCAAGCGCCCAGAGGGTGTCGATCATGCCAGCCCACCCAGCCTGGCGTCCAAAGAGCACCAACCTGCGGCCCTCGTCGTCGGTCACCTTTTCGTAGCAGATGACCGTGCAGCCGAGCTCGAGCAGCCGGCGCAGCATCGCCATGTTGTAAGGCTGCCCCTTGATCACGTGGGCGAAGAACACGTAGGTCCGGCCCGCCTCGAACAGCTCCTTGGGGATCTCTTTGACCCCGAAGACCACCTCACAGTCCGACAGGTCGTCGCGGATGGTGGCGCCGACGGCTGCATAGGCGTCATCTGGGAAGACCCGGATGGGCGAGTGCTGAACCGCAACCTCGAGGCCGCCTTGCACCAAGGTGCGGACGTGATCCGGCGTTAGCGGAGCGCGTCGTTCCCAGTCGTTCTTGTCCTCTCTTCGGACGCCAATCATTTGGGGCGCAACCCTCGCACGCCTAGGTAAGGAGTGCCAGGAACACTCCGGCTGCTACTGCCGATCCGATGACTCCGGCAACGTTAGGCCCCATGGCGGCCATCAGCGGGTTGACTTTTCCGTTGGTGTCCTTGGAGACCACATCCTGCACGACTCGAGCAGCCATCGGCACTGCCGAGACGCCAGCCGCCCCAATGCAGGGGTTGAGCTTCCGGTCCGAGGCCAGAAACAGGTTGAGGAACTTGGCGAAGAGGACGCCGCCGAAGGTGCTGAAACTAAAGGCAAATGCGCCCAATACCAGGATGAAGACGGTGGTTGGCTGAAGGAAGGTGTGGCCTTCCATGGTCGCCCCGACGGTGATGCCGAGAAAGATCGTCACGATGTCGATCAACGAGCCACCAGCGGTCTTTTCCAGTCGCTTGGTGACCCCTGATTCGCGCAGCAGGTTTCCGAACATCAGCATGCCGATGAGCGGCGCACAGGTGGGGATAGCCAGCGAAGCGAGCACGGCCACCACGATCGGGAAGACGACCACGGCAGTCTTGGACACGGGCTTGGCCTGAGGCATGTCGATGGCCCGCTCGCTCTTGGTGGTCAGCAAGCGAATGATGGGCGGCTGGATCACCGGTACCAGCGCCATGTAGCTGTAGGCCGCCACCGCTACGGCGCCGAGCAGGTGAGGTGCCAGGATGGCGGTCAAGAAGATCGAGGTCGGCCCGTCGGCGCCACCGATGATCCCGATCGATGCCGCTTCTTTCAGGTTGAAGCCGAACAGGTGGAAGGCTCCGAAGGCGGCCACGAAGATCCCGAGCTGTGCTGCGGCCCCGAGCAGGAAGGTGATCGGCCGACCGAGCAGGGGGCGGAAATCGGTCAGCGCGCCGACGCCCAAGAAGATCACTGGCGGCAGAAATTCGGTCCGAATGCCGGCGTCGTAGACCATCTGCAGTAGCGGATGGGAGGCCCCTTGGGCGGTGATGACCACCTCGTTGGTGGCGCTCATGCCCGCGCCCGGCAGGTTGGCGAGGATCGCCCCCAGGCCGATGGGGATCAGCAGCAGCGGCTCGTACTTCTTGGCGATCGCCAAATAGATCAGCACGCCGCCGACCACGAACATCGCGCCGTTCTGCCAGGTCAGCGCGGCAAAGCCAGACTGACGCAGCAGCGTGAGCATGCCGTCCATCTCATCCTCCGATGGTCATGATGGTGACGCCGGCCATCACATCGTCGCCCTCGGTGGCATCAATGCTCATGACTTTCCCCGCACAGGGAGCGCGAACGTCGTGCTGCGCCTTCATCGCCTCGACGAGGGCGACGACGTCTCCCTCTTTCACCGTCGCGCCGGCCTTGACCTTGATGTCGATCAACTCGGCCTTGCCGTCGAAGGGTGAATAGACCGGTGTGCCGTTGTGGCCAGCGGGAGCGGCTGCTGGTTTGGCCGCCCCCTGGCCGGTCTCATCGCCGCCGGGCATGGCAATGGTGACCTTGAAGCTGCGGCTGACCCCGCCCTCGACCACCTCGCAAGTGGTGGTGATGGGGCCCTTGGGTAGTGCTGCGGCCTGGGGCGCCGGGCTTGCCGGTGCCTTGGCAGGCGCCTCCTTCTTCTTGAGGGGCAGGACGATCTTGGCCTTGCCGGTCAGCAGTTTGATGCCCTCGTTGAGGTTCATCTTCTTGCCGGGCACGATGGCCGAGGCGACTAGGAAGATGTTCTCGTCAGTGACCGCCAAGCCTCGCTCTTCGAGGCCCTTCTTCGCCAGCGGTAGGCTGTCGACCGCGGCTTCCAAGGGATCGCCATCGAAGGGTTCGAGCTCCAGCTGCTTGGCTGCGATCCTCACCACCGCCGGATCGGGCGGCAAAGGGGTGCGCCCGAAGTAACCGAGCACGCTCTTGCCGTAGCCGGGGTTGATCTTCTTCCAGCGGCCGTTCAAGACGTTGCTGAAGGCCTGAAGCCAGTACTGCTGGCTGCCTGGGGTGACGCTGGTCCAGGCGCCGCCGGCCTTCACCACCACCGGGAATTCGGCCAAGACTTCGCTGTATCGGTCCAGGATGCCGGCCTCTTTCATCATG
>JAUVCD010000456.1 GCA_030590865.1 Myxococcales bacterium
CGCCAATAGGCGGCCTGATTGGCCATCATGATCGGGTTGTGGTCGCCTTGGGGCAGTACCACGAGGCGGGTGGTGGTCTGGACGCCCCAACTCGCCAGCCGCTCGCCGTTGCTAGCATCCACCAGTGAGTCGCCCCGGGCATGAAGCACCAGCAGTGGGCCGCCGTAGGTGCCGAGTTTCTGGCGGTGGTCGAGGTGTTGCGCTGCTGCTGTCGCCAAGGCTTCTTCGCTACAGTCGAGCTCTTCAGGTCGAACCCGGAGCAAAACGCGCTCCAGCGGGTCGGCGATGCCGCTCTCGATGATCAGTCCGGCGATGGCAGGCTGCTGCGCCGCCAGCTCGATGGCGTAGATCGAGCCCACCGAGCGCCCGAAGACGATCACCTGCTGGGCCGGGAGGTCAGCGGCTTCGAAGATCGCTTCCACGTCGGCCAGCATGCTCACCAGCGCGGGTGTGCCGGTCGAACCGCCGTAGCCTCGATATTCGGCGATCAGCAGATTGCAGCGCCGCGCCACGAGCTCCTCGGCCAGCCAGGGGGTGTAGTCAGCTACGATCTCACCGTTGCCGTGGAAGAAGACTACCGTCGGAGCATCGGCCAGCGGGCGCTCGTAGCAGCACGCCAGTGTGACGCTGCCGCAATCCACCTGCAGCACCTCTGGCGGGCTGCCAGCTCGGGGAAAGAAGTAGCGTTGGCTGACGGTCGGGTGGTCGAGGATGGAGCGCTGCGGCTCACCGCGGGCGCCGCTCATCTCACGGCACGATGGGCAGAACGTCGTTCTTGCTCACCTTACGCTTCGAGTCATCGCGGTTGATGACCTCGAGCGCGTCATCGGTGACGCTGAGGATCTTGTTGTGTTCCCAGCGCATGGTCGCCGACTTGGGCCGGACGATGACGAACTGCCCTGCTTTGACGTCCATCGGTTTGGTCGGCTGGGGAGCCACCTCATCAGGGGCCACGTCGCGATCGTCCCAGGTGTCGCCCTCCCAGTCGATGCGGACCTTGCCCTTGTCCTTCTTGTGCTCGACGACGGTGCCGCCGTACCAGCTGGTGCCGACGAAGTGGATGACGATCTTCTCGCCCTTCTTGGGAATCCAGCCGGCGGGCTTGAAAGGCTTGCCGGCGGCCTCGAATGCCTTGTCGAATGCACGGTGTTTGGCTTCTTTCGCCAAGAACTCTTTGATGTTGGCCTGAGTGGCCGCATCGGGTTTGAGGACCGCGCTCTTGTTGACGTTGTGGGCCTTGCCGTAGTGGTCCTCGATCTTGATGACCTCACCCTCGATCGTCTTGACGACGCAGGGGTGCCAGCTGGTGGTGCTCACCTTGCACACCAAGTGATCGCCCGCCTTGGGACCGTAGGGGTTGGCGATGAGCCAGACCTTGTTCTTGTCCACGGTCTGAGTGGGCCTCTTGTTCGTCTTCTTGTCGGGGGTCCCGTATTCGAAGGTCACCTTGGAACCTTCAATCTTTGAGACCTTCCCTTCCCGGAAGCTCGTCTTGCTCGTGGCTGCCACGATTTCAGAGCCGACCTCGACGGTCGCCTTCTTCGGCGCAGCGCTGGCTTCAGTGCTGCCAGACGGTGCGGTGCCGTCGTCCTTGCTATCGCAGGCCGGGATGGCTAGCAGGACCAGGCTCAAAAGACCGACGGTGGTAGTGTGCTTCAGCATGATGAGTTCCTCCCGATGGCCGCGGACCGTACACCACTGGGCGGGCCATTTCCACCGGCGAGCCCCAGTCGGGCTTGCGATCCCTAGGTGCTGCGAATAAGCGGGTTGTCCGTGTCACCGAGCCCGCCAGTCACCGGGCCGCTGCGAACCGGTTCGCTTTTGTCCATGGCAGCGATGGTCGCCTTCGGGGCTATCGCCTGCAGCGATGACGAGTCGTCATCTGCGGAGGGGAGCGAGCTCACCACCGTGGTCCGCGCAGCTTCGCTGGCCACCGGTGCCGTCCAGGCGGCCGCGGAGCTGATCGACAACAGTTGTCTCGGGATGCCGTTGTGCAGCTACGGTGGGCAGTGCACCCTGGTCGACAACCTCTGCCGAGCGACCACGGCAGAGCAGTGTCGAAGCTCTTTGGCCTGTCGCGATTGGGGTGAATGCGCCCCAGTTGACGGGCGCTGCCTTCCCCAGAGCGAGGCCGATTGCCGCCAGGCCTGGACTTGCAAGCTCAAGGGGCGCTGCTCTCCGGTAGCGGGGAAATGTGTGGCGGCGAGCGATGGTGATTGCCGGCGCTCCGAGCTGTGCAAGTATCATCGAAAGTGCAGCGAGCGTTCAGGCCGCTGCGTGAAGAAGAAGTGAGCACCACGGGGGCGAGGGGGGGCGAGGGGCCCGAGCGGCGCATCGGCTTGGCTACGGCCACTGGGCTGGTGGTTGCCAGCATGATCGGTACCGGCGTGTTCACCACCACCGGGCTCCTAGTGGCCGACATTCCGTCGGCGCCAGGCATTTTGTGCTGCTGGGTCGTTAGCGGGGTGGCGGCTCTTTGTGGCGCCCTCGCTTATGCCGAACTCGGCGCGGCCTTCGGCGAAAGTGGCGGCGAGTACCACTTTTTGTCCCGCTTGTTTCACCCAGGCCTGGGCTTCATGTCTGCCTGGTCGTCGCTGATCGTCGGTTTTTCCGCCCCCCTTGCGGCCGTGGCGTTGGCCTTTGGCAACTACCTCGCAGTCTTCGTACCAGGGCTGGCGCCCCAGTGGTCTGGTGCGGCGCTGATCGTCGTGTTGAGCGTCGTCAACATCTGGCGAGTGTCCGCCGGAGCGGGCTTCCAGAACCTGTTCACCCTGGGCAAGGTGTTGCTGATTCTGGGGTTCATCGTGATCGGCCTGATGTGGGGTGACCCGGGACGGCTCGTTGCTGCGACCGAGCGCCCGCTCGGCGCGACCATTGCGTCGCCAGGGTTCGCCATCGGCCTCTTGTGGGTGGCCTTTGCCTACACGGGGTGGAACGCCAGCGCTTACGTCGCTGGGGAGGTCAAGGACCCGGGACGGGTGCTACCTCGGGCGCTGGTCATGGGGACCGCGCTGGTCACGGTGCTCTACGTGGGCCTCAACGCGGTGTTTCTCGCGGCCGCACCGCTCAGCGATCTGGCGGGGAAGGTCGAGGTGGCTCATGTGGCGGCCACCCACCTGTTGGGGTCAGGCGGCGCCCGGGTGATCAGCGGCGTCATTGCGCTGGGGCTGGTGTCCACCGTCGGAGCGCTCATCGTCACCGGCCCGCGGGTTTACGAGGCGGTTGGACGGGACCATCGGTCGCTCAGATTTCTGGCCCGGCGCTCTGCCCGCGGCGGGCCGGTCGTCGCGATCGCGCTCCAGTCGACTTTGGCCCTGGCGATGATGGCGACAGCCCGTTTCGAGACGCTGCTCATCTACATCGGCTTCACCTTGTCCATCTTTGCCGGTCTGACGGTGTGCAGTGTTTTCGCTCTCCGGCGGCGGGCTGACATAGCCGCCCCTTATCGAATGTGGGGTTACCCGGTTACGCCCTGTCTGTTCGTGGCGCTGATGGTGTGGATGGTGCTTCAGGGCATCATCGAGCGGCCCGCTACGGCCTTGGCCGGGCTGGCCACCATGGTGACCGGATTGCTGGTGTACCGCATCAGTCGCTGACCCGCTGGCGGGGCGGTGTCGGCCAATGCGCTGTCTCCAGGTCGCCGGCACGCTATCATCAGCTCGAGCCATGGCCGGAACTGACCCAGTCAGCGGAGCAGGACGACAGCCACAGGGACCTGACGATGGTCCGTCGGTACGGGTCGATCGATGGCTGTGGGCCGCCAGGCTTTACAAGACGCGATCGCTGGCTGCCAAGGCCTGTGTGGCAGGTCACGTCAAGTGCAACGGCACCTCCGTCAAGGCGGCCAAGCCGCTCCGCCCAGGGGATCATCTCGAGGTCGTGACCCCTGGGGGGCCGCGGGTGGTGGATGTGCTGTTGCTCGCGGAAAAACGCGGTCCTGCCACCGTGGCCCGCACGCTCTACGACGACCTGACTCCGGTGGTGCCCAAGGAGGAGCGGGACGCGGCGGTCCGGGACCGCGGCGCCGGGCGCCCGACCAAACGGGAGCGCAGACACTTGATCCGATTCCGTCAGCGCCAACGCTAGCCTGAACGGCTCAGCAGGCGAATAGGAGCTGGCAAGGACAGCGACCGCTG
Source organism: Myxococcales bacterium (assembly GCA_030590865.1). Lineage (GTDB taxonomy): Bacteria > Myxococcota_A > Polyangia > Polyangiales > Polyangiaceae > JAPYTK01. The sequence continues at coordinate 4,137 of JAUVCD010000456.1, forward strand.
GCCTGCCGTCACAAGACGGGGCGGGCCGCTCGGCTGCGTAGTATGATTGCTGAGCCGCATTTGCGGAGGAAGGCCAGAGACTCCGTGCCTCATCGCTTGCCCGTCTTTCGAGCTCACCTGCTGCGGGTCGCATGTCGGCTCGCGGTGGTGTGCCTGCTCGGTGGCGTCGCCGTGCCTGCCTGGGCTGGGGACAAGGCCGCCGCCGAATCGCTGTTTCAGGACGGCAAGAGCGCGATGGATCAGGGTAGGTACCAGCAGGCCTGCGGGCTGTTCGCCGCCAGCTTCGATGCCGAGCCGTCGGTGGGGGCGCTGCTCAACTTGGCGCGCTGCCATCAGCAGCGCGGCAAGACGGCCAGCGCCTGGGCTGTCTTCAACGACGCTGCTGCGATGGCAGCGCGGGCCGGGCAACACAAGCGTGAGTCGGGCGCCCACCGCTACGCAGTCAAGCTGGAGCCACTGCTGTCGAAGATCACCCTCATGGTCGAGTCACCGCCCGAGGGCCTCGAAGTGACCCGCAATGGCCAGCTGGTGTCGGCCGGTTCCTACGGCCTCGCGCTGCCGGTCGATCCAGGGGACCACGAGATCGTGGCGATGGCGCCAGGCTATCAACGATGGGCTACCTCCGTCACGGTGGGGGCCAACGCCGATCGCCAGACGATCTCGATACCGGCGCTTCAGCCAGCGGCCGAGGTGAGCCCCGATGACGTTGCGGCCGGCCCGACGAGCGGGCTGCTCGTCGGGGGCCTGGCGGTCGCCGGATTTGGGGCGGCGGTGCTCAGTGTGGGGATAGGCTTCGGCGTGTGGAGTTGGGTCGCGAGGAACGATCTCGAGGACGATTGTGGCGGCGTGAAGTCTTGCACCGGAGGCTGGGAAGACGAGCTCGCCAGCATTCGTCTCACGGCGGATATCTCCACCGCTGCCTTCGTCATCGGCTCGACGGCCCTCGTGGGCGGCGCCGTCATGCTGCTGTTGTCGCCGAGCTCACCAACAGATGAAGACTCGGGCGACGCTACCGCGGCGTTCACGCCTTGGGTGGGGCCGGGAAATGCCGGCTTGGTGGTCAACGGACGGTTCTGATGGCCAGCTCGTAGGGCTCACTCGTCGAGCACCTCGCGCATGCAAGTGAGAAAGGCTTCGCAGTCTTTCTCGTCCAGGCAGGCGCCCGCCCTGGTCATGCGCTCTTGGTCTGCAACATCCATGTCGGTCGCGCATTCCTCACGGCACCGTGTCTCACCCTCGCGCATCTCCTCCTGCATCCGCTCCAGGAGGTCCGGATCCAAACCACCGGCGGTTTCTTCGACCATCTCCAGGGCACAGGCGATGGCCCGAGCGCAGAGAGTGTGGCACAGTGTTTCGAGGCTCGGTGGCCCAGCCTCGACTGGCGCCACCGCGGCATCGACCGCCCCGTCGGGGACGCCCGCATCGACTGGTTCAGACGGGGTTGTGCTGGCCACCGGCTCAGGTGGCTGTGGCGGTGAGGGCTCAGGGGTGTCCACCTCGTCCGGTTCGGCGGGCGCCTCGGGGCGGTCCCCCTGCTCTTCGAGGGCGTCCTGGCGCGCCTGCCGCTCGGCCCGCGCGACGGCTCGCTCGGCGGAAGACGCCGGCGGTGCCGCAGCCTGGTCCCCGACGCTCGTTGGTCGGCCGGTGCCCTGACAGCCTTGAGCGAGAGTGGCCAATAGGGTGAGCGTCGGCAGTGAGACTCTGGGGTGAATGACCCTGGCGAGCCACGTCGCTGGGCTGCCCGACGGGGCCCGGCTCAGCGGCACTTGGGCGCCCCAGCGGCAGGGAAGCTCGTCGCTCATCAGCGCAGCTTACACCGCCGGTCCGGCGGTCCAAAGGTCTGCTAGCCGCCAGAGAGTGGCCGGATGGGGTCCTACATGCAATTCAATTGTATGTGATACACTGCCGCCTACCTGACTCGTCCTCGTGGCCCCGCTGCCGTTTTCGGGGCGTGAGATATAGATGGCAACTAAGAAGCTGGAACAACCGCTGTCCCGCGATGAAGTACGGACGTGCATCCGGGATGCCAAGCTGCGGGCCACACCAGGCCGCATCGCGACCTACCAAGCCCTTGCCCAGGCAGCCTCTCCGCTGACCCATGGCGAGGTAGTAGCCCGTCTGGCCTCCTTCGGATTCGACCGGGCGACGGTGTACCGCAACTTGATCGACCTGACCGATGCGGGGCTCGCCGCGCGCTCCGATCTGGGCGATCACGTTTGGCGTTTCGAGCTCAACGACCTGGACGATCCACCTGGTGGGCACGCTCATTTCGTGTGTGTCGATTGTGGCGGGGTCAGCTGTTTGCCTGGCGTTCGAGTGAGCATCACGGCGGCGCCTGGCATGCCACGGGCGGTGTCGAGCAAGCAGGTTGCGGTGCAGCTCAAGGGTCGTTGCGACAGCTGTTCTTGACCATCCGGTGGCGCTGCCGCCGACCGGGCGAGCGGCACCCTGCCTCGCTGGCGCTGGGCGCCGGACACGTACAAATTGCATTCACATTGCAGTCGCGTTATTCGCTAGACTTCGAGTAGAAAAGGCTCGCGGGGCATCTTGCGGCCACCCATGAAGACGAGGGGACGACGGTGATAACCTGTCCGGCCTGTTCGAAGCAGAATCAAGACCATTACCGCTTCTGTTTGGGTTGTGGTGCCGAGCTGCCGCGCGGTGCGGCGGCGGCCAAGCCCAACACGACGCCTCCGCCCGCCATTTCCGACGAGCACACCAATGTCGGTGGCACGGCCGAGCCGCCGGCGGCGGCTGAGGAGCCTGCAGCGGCTCCGGCAGCCGCGGCGGCCCCGGAAGCAGCGGCGGCCCCGGAAGAAGTAGCCGAGGCTGCCGGTCCGCCGGGCACCTGTCCCGAATGTGGCCACGTCAACGCGCCGACCAATCGGTTCTGTGCGACCTGCGGTTACCGGCTCGATCAAGTGGCTCCGGCAGCGCCAAAGAAGACCCAAATTGCCGAAGGCGCCCCTGCCGCGGTGCTCATCGCTCTCGATCCGGAAGGCAATGAGGTGGGTCGCCACTCGTTGCCCCAGGGCGAGTCGACGGTCGGGCGTTCGGCAGGCGGAGTCTTCGCCAGCGATGCCTTCCTGTCTCCTGAGCACGCCCGCTTCGTCGCCGCTGACGGGAAGGTCAGCATCACCGATCTGGGCTCACTCAACGGGACCTTTCGGAAGCTACTCGCCGATCAGAGCGAGACCATTCAGACCGGACAGCGGTTCCGGGTCGGGCAAGAGTTGCTGCAATACGACGCCCTTGGTGCGGATGAAAAGGACGCTGATGGCGTGGCTCCGCAGGGGTCGAGCGTCGAGGGTGTGGTCGGCCGGGTCGCCCTGATCGTCGGTCGTGAGACCGCGCAGCCCTCCCATCCCATGTTGGAGCGAGGGTTGAACATGGGCCGCGAACGAGGGGACGTGATGTTCCCCGAGGACGGCTACGTGTCTGGCTTGCACTGCCAACTCAGCTACGAGGACGGCGATGTTCAGGTCACCGATCTGGGCAGCTCGAACGGGACCTTCATCCAGCTTCTCGGCGAAATGGACCTGAAGAACGGCGACATGCTGCTGATGGGTCAGCAGCTGTTCCGCGTGGCTATTTAGCTAGGTCCCGGCCCTCGCTCGCTTTGCTCACGGTTTCGGGTCCCGACGCGCTCGGTGAGCGCGTCACCCGTGCACGGGCGCTGCGGTCTCGCGCGCCCCTGGCGGGGTGAAGGGCGCGCGAGCCCTTCGCTAGCGCCTCT
>JAUVCD010000668.1 GCA_030590865.1 Myxococcales bacterium
GAGAACGTTGCGCTGCCGCTACGCAAGCACCGCCAGCTATCCCATCAGGAGGCGCAGAAAGAAGCGATGCGCCGTTTGCAGCAGGTGAATATGGCTCAATACGCCGACTACTACCCGGCTGCGCTCGGCGACGGCATGCGCAAGCGGGTCGCCATCGCCCGCGCCTTGACCCTCGACCCGCGCTACGTGCTGTTCGACGAACCCACCACCAGTCTGGACCCGGTCAGCGCTCGCCGAGTCGACCAGCTCATCCGCGAGCTGAGTGACTCTCTCGGCGTGACCAGCATCGTAGTGAGCCATGATCTGGCAAGCATCTTCGCGATCGCCGATCGCATCGTGATGATCTACGGGGGGGTGGTGCGGATGCTGGGCTCGCCCGCCGAGTTCAAACAGTCCGGCGACCCGATCGTCGATCAGTTCATCCACGGGCGTGCCGAGGGGCCAATCGACTAGCGATCTGGCGGAGCGAGCTCGCCCTCGCCCTCGCCCCTCGACCCCACCGAGCCGCGAGCTCGCCCTGCCGGTCTCGAAGAGAGCTCGCTCAGCCGAAGAGCATCAGGCTCGCCGCTGAGATGAGGAGGTTGAGCATGATGACAGCCAGCGAGCTGTTGACCACCGCTCGGGTCGTGGCCGCCCCGACCCCCTCCGAACCGCCAAAGGTTGCCAGGCCGGCGTGGCCGGACACGATGGGGATGGCGGCGCCGTAGGCGATGCATTTGGTGAGGCCGGTACCCAGGTCTGTGGCATCGACCATGGAGACGTCCATGAAGGTCTGGATGTTCAGATCGAACATGACATAGGCGGTGACCATGCCGGTGACATAGGCCACCGCGGCGCTCCAGATGAGCAGCACCGTGGTCATCACCACGCTGGCAATGAAACGAGGCTTGAGCAGGTAGTCGATAGGATCGGCGGCGCACATTCGGAGTGCATCGACCTGTTCGGTCACCACCATCGATCCGATCTCGGCTGCGATGCCTGCCCCAACGCGAGTCGCCAGCATCAAAGCACCGATGGATGCGGCCAAGTCGCGAATCAACAGCTCGAGGTAGGTCGCCCCCAGTAGCGTCAAGTCTGGGAGGACGCGGAGCGTTTGGGTGCCGGCCTGGTAGACCATGATCATGCCGATGAAGCCCATCACCACGGTCAGAAAGAACAGCGATCGGTTGCCGATCTCGTACATGTAGTAGGCCACTGCACCCGGCTCGCGGCGGCCTCGAGCGCAGTAGTAAAGTGTGCGAACGAAGACCGAATAGAGCTCCCGCGCCGTCTGGGCGAGATCGAGGCCCACTGCACCGACATCACCGACGAAGCCGCGCTCTGGGATCGTTACGGGCGCCCCCAGCTCGGCAGGAGGTGCGGCGCCTTCGGGGGGACTGTCGACAGCTGTGGGCATTGTCGGCCTAGAGGGAGAAAGACACGAAGTAGTCCAACACGAAGATGCCGGCAGCCGAAGCGACCACCGTCGCGTTGACGGCCTTGCCGACCCCGGGCGCGCCGCCTTTGACCGCCAAACCGAACTGGCAGCTCGACATGGCGATCACCATTCCGAACATCACGCTCTTGACCAGACCGCTGGTCACGTCGCCGATGCCCAGCAGACCGCTCGTCAGGCCATTGTAGAACACCCGGGGCGCGACGCCGAGCAACAGGTCGCCGACCATCGCAGCGCCGAACAAGGCCAGCACATCGGCGAAGACCGTCGAGACGAAGAGGGTGGTCACGATGGCGATGAATCGTGGCGCCACCAAGAATGATACGGGATCGATGGCGAGCACTCGGAGCGCATCGATTTGCTCGGTGACCACCATGGTGCCCAGCTCGGCGGTGTTGTTGGCGCCGACCCGGCCGTTGATCATCAACGCCACCAACAGCGGGCCGACCTCCCGCAGCGTACCGAAACCCGCGCCCCAGCCGAGCAGCCCATGAGCCTGAACACGGTTCACCAATGGTGCTGCCTGGATCACCATGATCGCACCGGTGAACAGTGCGGTGACGATCACGATGGGTATCGACTTGACCCCCATCCGGTAGAGGTTGCGGACGAGCTCCTCGCGGTCGAATCGGAAGGTGGCCATGCGGGTTACCACCTGCGCGAAGAGCAGGCCCATCCCACCGGTTGTTTCGGCGATGGACAGCAGCGTGGTGCCCAGACCATGGAATACGCCCTTGGACGGCTCTATGTAGCGGGACGAGGGCGGCGCCTGCTTTTTGGGCTTGCGACCGAGGACTTTTGACAGCGGCATCGGCGTGCGAGCCACCGTAGCCCGGATCGTGGGGGGATTGGAAATGGGCCGGATCCCTCAGCCGACGTGTAGTACGACCGTAGGCTGGACGGTGCGCTTGGCACCGACGATGCGGGTTGGCCGGATCGCTCCAGCTGGAGCCGCGCAGAAACAACCGCCTAGGACTGCCGCTTGACGGAGCGCGGCCCTGCCTTCTGGGCCCCTGGCCTGGGTCAACGCTCTGAGAATGGAACGTCGTCAGGTGCTCAAAACCGCTGCCTTGGTCTTGGTGGGAGGCTACGCCGGCCTTCTCGGCCTGAGTCGCCTGGGATACCGGGCGGTGCTTTATCCAGCCCCCCGCCGCCGGCTGTCGGAGGCTCCGCCGGGCGCGGAGCTCCGTCGCTTCGAGACGCCTGACGGGACTCCGATCCAGGCATTGTTTTATCCGCCGCCTGGGTCTCAGGTCATCGTGTTCTTCCATGGCAACGGCGAAACGATCGGTGACTCGGTTGGACTGGCCGCTGAGCTCAACGGTCGGGGGCTGGGTTTCGTGGCCGTCGAATACCGCGGCTACGGCAGCTCGCCAGCCCATGGTCCGAGCGAGGCGGGGCTCTATGCCGACGCTCAAGCGGTGCTGCTCAGCTTGGCCGCCGAGGGCATTGCGCCTGGGGACATCACCTTGTGGGGCAGCTCATTGGGCAGCGGCGTGGCGGTGGAAATGGCCACCCGCGGCTTCGGGTCTCGCTTGCTCCTGTCCACGCCCTACACCTCGATGCCCGCGGTGGCGCAACGGTTGCTGCCGGTGCTTCCCATGAGGTGGGTCGTCAGCGATTGCTACGACAACCTCGCCAAGGCCCCGGGGCTCGCTCTGCCGACGCTGGTCATCCACGGCGATGCGGATCGCCTGGTCCCATACGACCACGGGGTCACCTTGTCGCAGGCCATCGCCGGTGCAGAACTGGTCACCGTGGCGGGCGCTGGGCACAACGACTGGCTGGTGATGGGCGGCGATGAGCTGCTGACCCGGGTGGAACGATTCTGCAAGGGTTGAGCTGGGCGAGGGGGGCCACCTAGCTGGTGACGGGCCATCACTCGGGCCGCAGGAGCCTCAACCCACGGCTGGGAGGGGGGTCCAGAGGTGGCAGTGCAGCGATGAGTCGTTCGAGCAGGGAGGTCGCGCGGCGCACCACGCCTTCCACTCGCAGCTCGGACAAGGGGCCGTCGAAAGACAAGACCAGCAGGTAGACTCCCGCCAGGCCGCGGGCGTAGACGCCGTCGTCGGAACTGTGGCCGATCCAGCGCAGCGAGCCGATTTGGACGGCGGGATGGCGGTCGCGATGGTCGCGCAAGGCGAGCAGTGCTTTGCCACACCCCAGCCACCGCGCCAGCTGCTGCGGCTGTGCGGCGAAGCGCTCCGCGATCCCCTCGAGCGCTCGGGCAGCTCGCTCGTGGTGGTCTTTGCGGAGCAGGCTGGCCGCCTCGTCGAGCCCGCCATCGAGCAAGGGCTGAGGTCCGTTCATCAGCGCCTCGGCCTGTGCGACGGCGCGGATAGCCGCGAGCCAGCGCTGCAGATCTCCCGGCACGCCGAGCTCGGAGTGGGAGCGAGCCCAGGTCACCGGTGAGGACCCGTCGATGACCACACCGCAACGAGCCCCGGCGCGCTCACAAAGCGCTGCGAGCTCATGATCGAATGCCGAGTCGGCCACCTCGGCGACGGTGGGCACGACGGCGCCAGCGGTGTCGGAAAAAGCTCTGGCCAGTCCCCCCAGCCGCTCGCTCAGGCGGTCACGCTCACCAGGCGGTTCGCGGAAGGTTGCTACCAGTCGCCGCTGAGGGCCGATGGGCACCCATAAATGCAACGGGTCGTCTGCCGGCGGTCGACCGCCAATCTCCACCCGGGCGTCGTCGGCCGATAGCTCACGGCGGACCAGGGCAAGCAGGCGCAGCAGCTGGTCGTCACTCACCGCCCCATAGTAGCGCAGTCGCCAGCCTCACCGCCCGTCTTGCGGTCTGCCGCCGGCGAAGCGGCCAACGCGCTGCGCCGAGGGCTGCCGCTCCCTAGGGTCATGACGCTGCGGCGACAGTCTGGCTTGCGCACAAGGCTGGCCAGTGTCACGGGCCAGTGGCAAGGTGGAGGGCAAGATGGCTAAGGGGCTCGGCGATGCCTTGACGGCGGCGGCAGTGATGCTAGCGGCGCTCGGGGCCGGCGGCGATGCCGCGGCGCAGCCGGCAGAGCCCGGTCCGGCCCCGCCAGGCGCCCCGCCGCCCGCGGCAAGCCGTCAGCCTCCGACACCCGCGCAGCCCTATGGGCCGCCGGGCGCGTATCGCTATCCCTATTCGTATCCTTACCCGTACCCCTATCCCCACCCTTATCCCTATCCGTCACCACCGCCTCCGCCTGCGAGACCCGAGCCGCGGCCAGTGCCGACTGTCGCGGTGGACCGTCGCGATGAAACGCGCGTCGACCCGCTGCTGCCGACGGGCATCGTGGCGACCTCTGTTGGCGCTTTCATGGCCTTGGGCGGGGCGTTGTTGTTGGGGTCTGACGACGGTGACGTGCTTTGCGGCGTGGCCGGGGGCTGCGTGACCCGTCCCGACCGATCTCGCGAGCTTGCCGGAGGCGCCCTGGTCGGCGCTGGTCTCGGGCTCGCCGCGGTTGGCTTGCCGAGCTTGATCGCCGGAGTGGGGGAGATCCCCCGAGAGGGTCACCGTCACAGTCACGGCCTGACCAGCGCTGGGGTGGCGCTAACGACCTTGGCGGGCGGCTTGCTGGGGAGTGGACTTGGGATCCTCTTGGCAGACGGCGGCCGGGGCGAGCTGGATGAGCCGGAGATTTTCGTTCCGTTACTTGCAGTCGGCGGCACCTTTGCCCTTGGGGGCGTCCCCTTGTGGATCTTTGGTGCCCAGCGTCCGGCGACAGGTGGTGCATCC
>JAUVCD010000868.1 GCA_030590865.1 Myxococcales bacterium
GCCCTCGGCATCATCGGTATCGCCGAACACCGTGACCTCCCAAGACACGTCCGCCTGGTCGACACCATCGGGGGGAACGAATTGGACCGTGAGCCGCTTCACCAGCAGCTTGCCCATGTCGAGGGTGTACAAATCGAAACGACCACTCGAGGGAACCACGCGGTGAAGCCGGTAGCGGAGGGTGAAGTCGCCGGTGCCCTTGGCGACCTGCACCCGAGTGCGGTCCAGAGCGTGGTGGCGCGAGGACCGTGCGTCGTCTCCCTTGACCTTGAGGCCGGTGACCCACTGCCGTCGTGGCATCAGACCGGGGGCGCTTTCGCGCAAGATCGTGCGCTCGAAGGTCTTTTTCAGTTTTCCCGAGAGCTGGTAGCTCTCTTTGACCACGAGCGTGTCGTCTGCCTTCAAGGTCAGCACGATCTTCAGGTGCTCGATGGTCTGGGCGCGCGCCACGGTGGGCGCCAGAAAGATCAGCACCCCAATCAGGGCTATCAACATAGGTCGGAGCATGCCGGCACAACCTTAATCGGTTTTCCGCCCAGTCAAGAGCGGGCCATGCGCTGCTCAGCCGTCAGCAGCCTCGGGCTCGCTGGGCAATCGCAGCGAGAACCGCGTGCCCTCGCTCTGGTGGGTGCTGAAGGCCACGGTGCCCCCCAGATACTCCTCGGCAAACAGCTTCATCGAGTACGTGCCCACACCGCGGCCCAGGCCGTCCTTGGTGCTGAAGTATCGCTGAAAAATCCTCATGGCCACTCGGTCAGGAATGTGCCCCGCGTTCCAGACGGTGAAGAGCCGCTGACTGTCCTGGGCCGAGGCCTCGATGGTCACCTCGCCGCCCCGAGGGGTGGCTTCTAGTGCATTGATGACCATGTTGGTCAGGACGCGTATCAGCAGATGTTGGTCGGTTCGTACCGACAGACCACGGGCAATGGGGCGGACGTCGATACGCTTGTCCCGCGCCGCTGGGTGGTCGACTAGCTGTTGCCGAAGCTGATCCACCGTGGCCCCGACCTCGCAGTCCACCAGCTGCACTGGATAGCCCACCGGGTTGGCCGAGGACAGGGCCCGTTGCACTTCCAGCTCTTTGGCGATCCGTAGCACCATGGACCGGACCTGGTTCACACTCTCGTCCTGCAGCGAGCCTGAAGCGGCGGCCTGCACCACTACCGTGCCCAGCAAACACGCGAGCAGATTGTTGATGTCGTGAAAAAACGCCCGCTCCACCGCTGCGCGGCGCTTATCTGCCGTGACGTCCTGCAAGAAGAGAAGGACGTAGCCCTGCCCTGCGAGGTCGATACGGCTGGTGTGGACATTCAGGTCCAGCGTCGTGGCCTGCCCGCCGATGTGACAGTCGAGCACGCACTCGCGATCAGCCGGGGCTCCAGCCTCTTGGCACAGAACGATGGCGATGGCGGCGCCACAGGTCGAGCAGAACCGACTAGTGCCACAGCCTCCCGCGTGGTCCGCAGCGTGAACGCAGTCGATGGCCTCGCCGGGGCGAAGGCCGAGCACTTGGTCCGCGTCGTCCACCCCCAGCAAGCCTAGTAGTTGGTGGTTCACTGCCAGAATCTGTCGCTGCTCGTTCAACAAGACCAGGAGCCCGCCATAATTCTGCAACAACTGGCCGACCACGGCATCTTCGGCGATGCGCGTCGCAGCAGCCCGCACGGCAGCCAATGGAGCTCGCCCCGCGGGAGCGAAATAGGTCTCGGGCTTTGCCGACTTTGGATCGCGAAACGAGGACGGTTGCATCGGCCCCCCTGGGTCGCCAGCGGAGGAGCGCCGCACCAGGTTCTCCAGTCCGTTCCCCCGAGCGGTTCAATTCTATACTGACTAGCACTTCTCGACACCATGGTTACCTGTGTCGGTACCGACCATGCCGACCCAACAGCCATCATCGGACCTCCCTAGCCTCCCCACCACGAGCGCCTTAGCCCTACTGGTCACGCTGGCGGCAGCCGGGTGCGAGCAAAGCACCACGCAACAATCGGCGCCGTCCACAGGGCCAACGACGGTTCCGACGGTGGCCACGGCATCCGGAACGGCGCGCCCCGAGCCCGCTGCAACGACTGCGACTGGGGCAGAGGCGCTCCGAGCTCCGGACCCCAGAGCCTATGATGCTCCCGAGACGTCCAAGCTCGGGACCTTGCCCGAAGGGGTTGGTCTTGCGGTCGGGTCGACGGCACCAGACTTCAAGCTACCTGACGCCCACGGAAAGCCGCGCGAGCTCTCCAAGCTCGCCGCTGATGGCACCGTGTTGCTCGTCTTCTACCGAGGCGGCTGGTGACCTTACTGCAACTTCCAGGTCCGGAAGTTCAGCACCAAGTTCGCCGAGCTCGAGAAACGCAACATCCGACCTGTGTTCGTCAGCGTGGATGAAGTGGATGGCGCGCTGGTGACCGAGCAAGCCTACGACGTCCCCTTTCCACTGTTGAGCGATCCCGATCTGAAGGCGCATCAGGCCTTCAGTGTCGTGCAAGAGGTTCCGCCCGACGGCATGAAGATGCTCGCCAAATACGGAATCAGCCTCGAGCGGTGGTCGAAGCGCAAACACCACAAGATCGCCGTGCCCTCGATCTTTCTGCTCGATTCTCAGCGCAAGGTGCTGTGGGCTCATGCTGATCGTAATCACCGGCGCCGTCCCAAGATGGAGCAGATCCTCGCGGCCATTGACGATGTGACCCAGTAGCCGGCCTCGGCCCCCTCGGGGCACCTCGACGGTCGAGCTGCTGGGCCCCTTTTTTGAGGTCTGGAGGGAACCGAACCGGGAGGCGGCGCGCACACGACAGCCTGGACGTGGCAGCCCACCGGGGCTACGCCACGCCGGTTCATGGGTCTCACCGTGCAAGGCGCGCTCTGGCATCTCCCCGACCTGCATCGGAAGGACCTGCCGGTGCGCAAAGCGCCCGGTGCGGCTCGCGTGCTGCTGCCCTACTGGGCCATCGCGCTGGCGCTGACAGGAGCCATCCACCTGGATTTGCTGCCGGTGCGCCATTGGCTAAAGGCTATCGCACCGGCGGCGAGCGCCGCTGACGTTCCTGGCCCGCCCCAGGCACCCATCCCGGTCGTGGCGGCCGCACCGTTGCCGGCGATGGCTTCGGAGCTCGAGCCACCGCCGAGCGAGGCTGCCGCTCCCCTGCCCACTCCATTTGAACCAGAGGTCCCTGCCACGGCGCCCGAACGGGTCGCCGATCCAGTGGCGACCGAGCCACGCCCACCGATCGTCCGCCCGATGCCGGTCGCCAGGCCAGCCCCAGCGGTGCGCAGCG
>JAUVCD010000180.1 GCA_030590865.1 Myxococcales bacterium
CGGCACCACCCCAAGGCCGGCCTGACGACCCGCGAGCGCTTTGCGCTTGACCTGTGTGGGTGATGCCGAGAACCATCGGCCACGATGAGCCACCAACCGACCAGTGACCCTGGGCAAGAGCCGACCCGTGCCCCGGGGGACGAACAGTCTCCCCACCTTAGCGTCCAGGACGATCGCACCAGTCTGCACCCGAGCGCTTTGAGCCGGGCCTTCCTCGACCACGTCAAGTACTCGCGAGGCCACCAACTGGACCATGCGACAGCCCTGGATCGCTACGTGGCGCTGGCCTTGAGCGTGCGCGATCGGCTGGTTGAGCGCTGGGCCGCCAGCGCCAACGCCCATGCCGAGCATGCGGCCAAGCGAATCAACTACTTGTCAGCCGAGTTTCTCCTCGGCCGGGCGCTGGTGGCCAATCTGCAGGCCCTGGGTGTCGAGCAGGCTTACCGTGAGGTGCTCGCCGATCTGGGTATCGATCTGGACGAGCTCATCGATCAGGAGCCCGAGCCGGGGCTCGGTAACGGTGGCCTGGGCCGACTGGCGGCCTGTTTCCTCGAGTCGATGGCCACGCTGGGCCTGCCCGCTACGGGCTACGGCATCCGCTACGAATTCGGGATCTTCGAGCAGGTGATTCGTGCGGGACGGCAGGTCGAGCGCGCTGACGAATGGTTACAGTTCGGCAATCCTTGGGAAATCGCACGTCCCGAGCATGCTGTAGAAGTCATGTTCGGCGGGGAGACCCAGCACATCCCCCACGAGGGTGGGGGCTATCGCGTCGTCTGGACCCCTCATGATCGGGTCTTGGGTGTGCCCCACGACATCCCTATCGCGGGCTATCGCAACGGGACCGTCAACACCCTGCGCCTGTGGGGTGCCAAGAGCAGTCGTGAATTCGACTTCCAGATGTTCAATGCCGGCGACTACGTGCGTGCCGTCGAGTTCAAGAACGCCACCGAGGTCATCTCGAAAGTCCTCTACCCGAACGACAATTTCGAGGCCGGGCGCGAGCTCCGGCTGCGGCAAGAGTACTTCTTCGTCGCCTGCTCGATTCAGGACATCGTGCGCCGGCACAAGCTGGCCTACAGCACCTTCGACAACTTCAGCGACAAGGTGGCGATGCAGCTCAACGACACCCATCCAGCGGTGGCCATCGCCGAGCTGATGCGGCTGCTCGTCGACCGTTACCACTTGAGCTGGAAAGCGGCCTGGCAGCAGACCGTGGCAGCCTTTGGATTCACCAACCACACCCTGATGCCCGAGGCCCTCGAACGGTGGCCCGTCGAGTTGTTCGAACGGCTCTTGCCCCGCCATTTGGAGATTATTCGGGAAATCGATCGCCGCCTCACGCGCCAGGTGATGACGGCCTTTCCCCATGACCTGGCGCGGGCCGGCCGGATGGCCATCATCGACCAACAGGACACGCCGCAGATCCACATGGCCCGACTGGCCATCGTCGGCTCCCACGCCGTCAACGGGGTGGCCGAGCTTCACTCCCATCTGCTGCGAACCGAGGTGTTGAAGGACTTTCACGAGCTGTTCCCCGAGCGGTTCAGCAACAAGACCAACGGCGTGACCCCCCGGCGCTGGCTGATGTCCTGCAATCCCCAGCTCAGTGCGCTCATCACCGAGCGGATCGGTGACGGTTGGGTGCAGGATCTCGAGCAATTGCGACAGCTCGATGGCCTGAGCGACGATGAGTCCTTCGGTGAGCGGCTGATGGAGATCAAGCACGGGCACAAGCGCGCCCTGGCGGCCATCATCGCCCGCCAGATTGGTGTTTGGGTCGATCCGAGCTACGTCTTCGACGTCCAGATCAAGCGGCTCCACGAGTACAAGCGACAGTTGCTCAATCTGCTGTACATCGTGGCCCTTTACCTGCGAGCCAAGCGGGGCGAGGTGGTGGTGCCCCGGGTGTTCATCTTCGCCGCCAAGGCAGCTCCGGGATACCGCCAAGCCAAGCTCATCATCCGGCTGATTCACGCGGTGGCCGAGGTCATCAATTCGGATCCCCGAGTCGGACAAATAAGGGTGGCTTTCCTGCCCAATTACGGGGTGACCCTGGCGGAGCGAATCATCCCGGCCGCCGATGTGTCGGAGCAAATCTCCACCGCCGGCAAGGAAGCGAGCGGCACGGGCAACATGAAGCTCACCATGAATGGAGCCCTGACCATAGGGACGCTGGACGGGGCAAACATCGAGATTCGCGAGGCAGTGGGTGAGGAGAACTTCTTCCTTTTCGGCATGACGGTCGACGAGGTTCAGGCCCGGCTCGAGAGCGACCCCTCCGGCAGGGCAGCCTACGAGGCCTCGAGCGAGCTGCGCGCCGTGGTGGACTTGATCACCGAGGGATTCTTCAGCCCCGAGGAGCCAGACCGCTTCGCCGGACTGATGGAGGGCCTGCTCGACCGTGACCAGTACATGGTGCTGGGCGATTTCGACGCCTACGCCGCTTGTCAGGGGCAGGTAGCGGACACATATATGGACAGACAGCGTTGGGCACGTATGGCTGTGCACAACATTGCGAGAATAGGGCGTTTCTCGTCGGATCGCGCAATTCGGGAATACGCCTCAGACATCTGGAACGTCACGCCCATACCGGTCGCGCTGGAGCCAGGCGCGAGCGACTAGGGCCTGGCTCTGCTCTTTTCAGACGGACAATCTTCAGACGGTGAGTAACGACCCCCGCGAAAATTGGGAGGACGAGGGCGAGGTCGCCACGGATGAACGCATCCGGACGAAGAAACCTCGTCAATTCAAGGTCGTGCTCCACAACGACAACTACACCACGATGGAATTCGTGGTGATGGTGCTGATGAAGTTCTTTCACAAGAACGAGACCGAGGCGACCCACATCATGCTCTCGGTGCATCACAAGGGTCAGGGTATCGCCGGCGTCTACAACAAGGACGTGGCGGAGACCAAGGTGCACGAGGTGACCAGCTTTGCCCAGGAAAGCGGCATGCCGCTCAAGCTGACCGCAGAGCCTGTCTGACGGCGCGCAGGTCGAGGTGACGACAGAGGAACGACAGCTGCCATGCGAATCAGCCCAGAAGTCGAGATCGCGGTCACTCTCGCCACCCGCGAGGCGATCCGTCGCCACCACGAATACGTGACCGTCGACCACCTGCTCTATGCGCTGCTCTTCGACGATGCGGTCGTGCGCATCGTCAAGGGAGCGGGCGGCAGCGTCGCCAAGCTGAAGAAAGCCATCGAAGACTATTTCGACAGCGATGCGGCCACCCTGCCGGACGACGAGGACGCCACCCCGACCCTGTCGCTCGGCTTCCAGCGGGTGCTCAGTCGCGCCCTGGCCCATGTCCAGTCCACCGGGGAGAACGAGGTCACCGGTGCGAACGTATTGGTCGCCCTCTACGCCGAAGACGACTCGCAGGCCAAGGCGGTGCTCGATGGCGGCGGTGTCAGCCGGCTCGACGTCATCAACTACATCAGCCACGGCGTGACCAAAGAGCAAAGCCAAGCCAACCGAGGCGCACTCGCGGCACGAGAGCTAGAGGGAGAGGGGGACGACGAGCAAGCGGCTGAGGAGGCCCAAGATCCCCTGGCGGCCTTCACCGTCAATCTCAACGAGCTGGCTGCCGACGGGAAGATCGACCCTCTCATTGGCCGACTCAAGGAGATTGATCGAGTCACCCAGGTGTTGGTGCGGCGGCGCAAGAACAACCCCATGTTGGTCGGCGACGCCGGGGTCGGCAAGACCGCCATCGCCGAGGGACTGGCGCTGAAGATCGTCGCCGAGGAGGTCCCCGAGCTAATCAAATCGGCGGTGATCTACTCGCTGGACCTGGGTGCCCTGCTGGCCGGCACGCGCTACCGCGGCGACTTCGAGAACCGCCTCAAGGCAGTCATCAAAGAGCTCGAGCAGCGGCCCGATTCGATTTTATTCATCGACGAGATGCACAACATCATGGGCGCCGGGTCGGCAGGCGGCTCGACGATGGACGCCTCGAACTTGCTCAAGCCTGCACTCATGAGCGGCGAGCTGCGGGTCATGGGGTCGACCACCTACCAGGACTATCGCAGCCACATCGAGCGAGACCGGGCACTGGTCCGACGGTTTCAGAAGGTGGAAATTGTCGAGCCAAGCCACGATGACTGCATCAAGATCCTCCAAGGTCTGGTGAGCCGCTACGAGGAGTTTCACAAGGTCAAATACGAGCCCGAAGCGCTCGAGGCCGCCGTGTCGCTGTCCGAGCGCTATCTGCAGGACAAGAAGCTGCCCGACAAGGCCATCGATCTGGTCGATGAGGCTGGCGCTCGTGCCAAGCTGGACCATCCGGAGGGCTACGTCATCGGCGAGCAGGAGATCGAGTCGGTCGTCGCCAAGATGGCCCAGATCCCGCCCAAGCAGGTCAACACAAGCGACAAGGAAGCACTGCAAACGCTCGACCGAGAGATCAAGAGCGTGCTCTTCCATCAAGACGCAGCCATCGACCAGCTGGTGGCGAGCATTCGACTGTCCCGCGCCGGGCTGCGAGAGCCTGAAAAACCCATCGGCAGCTTCCTCTTCACCGGCCCAACTGGCGTGGGTAAGACCGAGCTCGCCAAGCAGCTGGCCCGCATCATGGGCATCGAGTTCCTTCGCTACGACATGAGCGAGTACCAAGAGGCCCACTCGGTCTCGCGGCTCATCGGAGCACCGCCTGGCTACGTCGGCTTCGATCGCGGCGGCTTGCTCACCGAGGCGGTGAACAAGACGCCCCATGCGGTGCTGCTGCTCGACGAGGTCGAGAAGGCCCACGGCGACGTCTTCTCCGTGCTGCTGCAAATCATGGATCACGGGACCCTGACCGACAACAACGGCCGGCCCACCGATTTTCGTCACTGCGTGCTCATCATGACGAGCAACGTGGGCGCCTTCGCCCTCACTCAAACGCGGGTGGGCTTCGGACAGCGGGGGGTGCGCACGGGCGAAGAAGACCGGGCCTTCAAGACCATGTTCAGCCCCGAGTTCCGCAACCGTCTGGATGGTCGCATCCGCTTCCAGGCCTTGGACCCATCGGTCATGGGCCTGATCGTCGACAAATTCATCCGCGAGCTGTCGGTCCAGCTGAGCGACCGACGAGTCACCATCTCGCTGTCGGGCGAGGCACGGGCCTACCTGGCAGAGCAAGGCTACGACGAGCAGATGGGCGCTCGCCCGCTAGCCCGGGTCATCGACAGAGAGCTCAAGCGCGAGCTCTCCAACGAGATCCTATTCGGGCAGCTCCAAGAGGGCGGCAAGGTCTCGGTGGGGGTGGAGGACGTGCCGCCTGAGACGCCAGAGCCAGCCACAAGGACACCGGCAGCAGAGACACCGGCGGCAGAGACACCGGCGGCCACGACCCCAGCGGGTCGGGACCCAAAGGCCGAGCCCGAGCGCCGCCTGACGTTCCGCTACCAGCCCTTGGGGGATGACGAGGGTGGCAAGTTGCTGAGCGATGGTGGCTCGGCGGATCGTAAACAACTGCCTGAGGGCGGTCCGACCGAAGCGCCAGACATCGAGGTCCAAGAAGAGACCGCTGAGCGCGAGTCGGTGAGCTGAGCGGATGCCCACCCCGACCCTGGGAGGGATGACGCGGCCCCTGGTGGCACGGCTCGCGGCGCTCTGCTCGATGGGCGCGCTGCTAGTCGCCTGCGAGTCGAGAGCCCCGTCGCCAGGGCCTCCGGGCCCCACTCAGGTCGCCGCCTCGACGGCGAGCGCCCAGGTCGAGGTCATCAGCCGCCAGCCTGGGGTGAAGCGGCTGGTCGCGATCGGTGATCTGCACGGCGACCTCGCCGCCACTCGGGCAGCCTTGAGACTCGCTGGCGTCGTAGACGCGACGGACCGCTGGGTGGGAGGCAAGACGGTCGTGGTACAGACCGGCGACTTTCTCGACCGTGGCGACCAAGAGCGGGCCATCATCGATCTCCTGGAGCGGCTGCGGAAAGAAGCGCGCACCGCAGGCGGAGCGGTTCACGTGCTCCACGGCAACCACGAGCTGATGAACGTCGCCGGCGACCTGCGCTACGTCTCGCCGAGCGGCTTTCGCGAGTTCGCAGACCGGGCTGCGGCAGTCCGGGGCGATCCATCGGTCGCCCGCGTTCCGGAGCAGCAGCTCGGCCGCTTCGCCGCTTTTCGTCCTGGCGGGAGCTATGCTCGCAAGCTCGCTGACCACCCGGTGGTCCTGGTGGTCGGCGATACGGTCTTCGTCCACGGTGGCCTGCTACCGAAACACGTCCGCTACGGCATCGACCGTATGAACCGCGAGGTCGCGGCCTGGCTCTTAGGTCAGTCGGCGGTGGGCGCACGGCTGGTGTCGACCCGTGACAGCCCGGTGTGGGTACGCCACTACGCGGATCGGCCAGACGAGGCCGACTGTCGCATGCTGGGTGAGACGCTCGCCCTGTTGAAGGCGGCGCGCATGGTGGCCGGCCACACCACCAAGTCGACCATCACCCCAGCCTGTAACGAGCAGATCTGGCTCATCGACGTCGGGATGGCGGCCTACGCCGGCGGCAAACCGGAGGTGCTCGAAATTACGGCAAAGGCCGTGCGGCCCCTCCGGCAAGAGCCCTAATGCTAACGAACGCCGGGCGGCGGCGCGCCTGGGCGCGGCGGGATGATGGCCTGGGCGTGGCGCAAGAACTCTTGAACCGTGGCGAGCTCGGCAGGCGGCAGGGTGGTGACGATCGAGCCACAGGCCCGTAGCTTGACGGTCCTGGCATGGGTCACAGGTGCCAAGGCTTCAGGCGGCACCCTCAGCGTCAAGCTGGAGGTCCAGGTTGCTGGACTGTCCGGTGTCGGTCCTTCGGTGGGTAGGCGCTGATAGCTCGCCACCGGTAGGGGAATGGGGCGCCCATCAGCCACCACCTCGAGCATGCCCGATTGTTTGGTGCAGACATTGTCACAATTGAGGCACTGGCCCGCTTCGCCACTGCCTTCCGGAACGCCGGAGCAGGTCGGCCGCACCGTCAGGTCGATATCGGCGCCGTTGGAGCGGACCTGAAGCCACACCGCCATGCTCCACAGGATTTGGGCGTTTTCCCGGTAATCCCGTTGCTCCCACTCGGCGTCGGGGGTGAGCAACAGCTCGGCGGTGAGGCTGGTGACCTGGCGAAACTCATCGTAGTTGCGCTCGATGCTGCCGCCCCCCTCGGTGGCGACGGGCACGCAGGGCTCTGGTCCCCGACAGGCGGCGAGCACCACGACCAGAGGCACCACGAGCAGCCAGCTCAGTGGATGACGTTCGATTTGGGCCTTCACGGCGACCTACTCTAGCTTGAAGGATCACCGAGCAGCCAGACTTTGCCGACCGGTGGGGCCTGTCACAGCTGCGAGCCATGCTTGACAGGGTGACCCAGGATCCCCACCTTTCCACTCATGGAGTTGTGGGATCAGGGCGCCGCCCTGTCCTCCTTGGATCGGCTGGGGGAGGACCGGCCCGCCGCAGCCTTCATCGGGCCGATGGACGATCGGCGCCTCGCACGGGAGTGGGCCCTGGTGCTCCAATCCCAGAGCATCGCCTACGTGCTGCTATTCGCCCTCGAGGGCTGGGTGCTGCGCATCGCTTCGAACGACTACCAGCAAGCGGTCGACGCCATCGACATCTACGAAGAAGAGAACGCGCACTGGCCACCGGTGCGCAAGAAGGACCGGCCACGCCACAAGTCATCGCCGCTGATGATCATGTCCCTCTTCGGCATGGCCATGTTCTTTTTCTATGTCACCGGTCCGGTCAGCCGCGGAGCGGCCTGGTTCACCCAAGGACGGGCTGACGCCCTGCTGCTCGCAACCGAGCCGTGGCGCATGATCACCGCCCTCACGCTCCACGCCGATGCCAAGCACGTCCTGGGCAACGTGATCAGCGGCAGCATCTTTGGCAGCATGATCAGTCGGCGCATCGGCCCAGGCGGAGCGCTCTTTGCCATCCTCGGGGCGGGGGCGATCGGCAATACCCTCAACGCGCTGTACCACTTGCCTGAGGGGCACCGGTCGATTGGTGCTTCGACGGCCGTCTTCGGCGCCGTAGGCCTGCTCGCCGCAGTGCAGCTAGCCCTCGACTTCGGTGGCCGGGCAGACCGCCACCGCTACGGCCTGGTCGACTTTCTGGCCCCGGTCGTCGGCGGGCTAGCCCTGCTCGGGGCGCTCGGCGCAGGTCGCCACAGCGATCTGGGCGCCCACGGCTTCGGCTTCGCCAGCGGTGTCGCGCTGGGCCTGGCCATCGCCTGGGTCATGCGCCGCCAGAACGCCCGGCCTTCGGTCTTGGTGCAGATCGCGGCCGCACTGTCGGCCTTTGCCCTGATCGGGGGCAGCTGGGCGCTGGCGACCCTACTGTGAGCGCCCCTGTGGGCAGTGCCCCTGTCGGGTGCGACCGCGTGGTTGCCAACGAGCGTGCATGTACCCTGCCCTGTGTTAGGCTCGCCAGGTGATGGCACACTTCGAACCACGGTGGCTGCTCGCGGTTGGCGTTCTGCTCACCGCCCCGACGCTCACAGCCTGCGCCGAACTGACGCGCTCTGATCCCTTCGTGGTCATCAATGAGCTGCCCAAGCCACCGCCCGTGCATGCCCAGGTCGCCCCAGGCTCGAATGCCCGAGCCGCCGGGAGTCCAGCCGGCAAGCCGAAGGCCCGTCGGAGTGGCGGGTGAGGCAGCAAGCGCTGAGCTAGGACGCCGGTCGGCGTCCCGATGACCGCCCCCCTTGGAGGAGGACTGCTCTGGTGACCTTCCCTCCGCCCCTGCATGAAACGGAAGAGCACGCCCTGTTGCGCGCTCAAGCTCGCAAGTTCGCCATCAGCGAAATCGCCCCCCATGCCCAAGGGTGGGAGGAGGCCACTGAGTTCCCCCGGGAGCTCTACGGCAAGCTAGCCGCCGCGGGTCTGCTTGGAGTCGGTTACCCGGAAGGTCTCGGCGGCAGCGGTGGCGACCTATCCCATGCCTTGGCGGTTGCCGAGGAGCTCATCGTGCACGGCACCTCAGCCGGCACCGTCTGCGGGCTCGGTAGCCACTCCATCGCCCTACCTCCGATCGTGATGTTCGGATCCGACGAGCAGAAGCAGCGCTTCGTCGTGCCGACCTTGAGCGGTGAGACTATCGCGGCATTGGCCATTACCGAGCCGGGCTGCGGCAGCGATGTGGCCTCGGTCCGAACCCGCGCCGTACGGGACGGGGACCACTACCTGGTCAACGGCGCCAAGACCTTCATCACCTCAGGCTGTCGAGCCGATTGGGTCACCACGGCGGTGCGCACCGGTGAGGCGGGGCACGGTGGCATCTCCCTGTTGGTGATCGAGCGCGGCACCCCTGGCTTCACGGTGAGCCGCAAGCTCGACAAGATGGGCTGGTGCCCTTCGGACACCGCGGAGCTGTCCTTCGACGACTGCCGGGTGCCGGTGGCCAATCTGATTGGTGAGCCCAACGGGGGGTTCATCCCGATCATGCAGAACTTCGTGTCCGAGCGGCTGGCACTGGCAGGCAACTGTGTGGCCATCGCCACCCTCGCCTATCAAGAATCGGTGGCCTTTGCCCGGCAGCGCGAGGCCTTCGGCAAGACCTTGATGGGCTTCCAGATCACCCGTCACAAGCTGGCCGAGATGGCCACGCGGATCGTCGCAGCCCGAGCCCTGTGCAGCGAGCTTTGCCAACGCGCTTTGGGAGCAACCGCGACGCCATCGATGGCCGCCATGACCAAGAACACCGCCTCGGACATGTGCAGCTTCGTGTGCGATCACGCAGTGCAGATTCACGGCGGCTACGGCTACATGCGCGAGACGGTCGTCGAGCGGCTCTACCGTGACGCCCGCCTCTATCCCATCGGTGGCGGGACCCGGGAGATCATGAACGAGGTGATCTGCAAGGTAGAGGGATACTGACCGACCGCCGGGTGATCAGCCCGGCTTCACGGTGGATCGGACAACCCGGTTGCCAGGCGCCAATGGCGAAGACTGCTGCCAGGCAACTCTGGTAAGGTCCCGCCATGAAGAGAATCCACAACTTCAATGCAGGGCCAGCGGCCCTCCCCCTGCCGGTGCTCGAGCGCGCTCAGCGCGAGTTCATCGACTTCGAGGGAACAGGCATGAGCCTCCTCGAGCACAGCCATCGAGGAAAGGCCTACGACAATGTGCACAACGAAGCGATCGCGCTGCTGCGCGAGCTGATGGGGATCTCAGAGGACTACCATGTCCTGTTCTTACAGGGCGGCGCGAGTCTGCAGTTCTGCATGATCCCGATGAACTTGGTGCCCAAGGGAGGTAGCGCCGACTACGTCCTGACCGGCACCTGGGCGAAGAAAGCTCTGCAAGAAGCCGAGCGGCTCGGGGTGGGGAGACTGGCAGGCACCTCCGAGAAAGACGGCGTCTTCCCGCGGATCCCCAAACAGGGTGATCTCGATCTCGATGGGAACGCGGCCTACCTGCACATCACGACCAACAACACCATCGCAGGCACCCAGTATCACGACTTCCCCGACCCGGGCTCCGTTCCCCTGGTGGCCGACATGTCGTCGGACATCCTGTGGCGCCCCATCGACGTGTCCAAGTTCGGGCTGCTCTACGCTGGCGCCCAGAAGAACATCGGGCCTTCCGGCGTCGCCGTGGTGGTGGTCCGCAAGGACTTGGTCGACGGCGCGCGCACCGATCTGCCCAACTTCCTGCGGTACTCGATCCACGCCTCGAAGAACTCGCTCTACAACACGGCCAATACCTTCGGCATCTACATGATCCGCAACGTAGCGGCCTACCTCAAGGAGCTGGGCGGGCTGGGCAAGGTCGAGGAGATGAACCGGGCCAAGGCCAAGCTGCTCTACGACATGATCGAGAACAATTCGGACTTCTATCGTTGTCCCATCGACCCGGAGAGCCGCTCGATGATGAACGTCGTCTTCCGCTTGCCGACCGAGGAGCTTGAGAAGAAGTTCATTGCTGACGGACTCGCCGCTGGGCTCAACGGGCTCAAGGGCCACCGCAGCGTGGGCGGCTGCCGCGCATCGATCTACAACGCCGTACCGATGGCAGCGGTGGAGGCTCTGGTAGCCTTCATGGGCGAGTTCCAGAAGAAGGCCTGAGCGCGCCTCTAGGCCACGGTGCCACTCACTGTGTGGCTCGCTGGGTGGCTCGCTGGGGGGCTCACTGGGGCGCTCACTGGGGCGCTGACTCGCCACCGCCGGGCTCACTGCTCGGCGGCGCGGGCAGATCGGCGCAGCAGCGGACGCCGGTGGAATAGTCGGCGTAGTGAAACGGGTGGGCCGTGGCGTACCAGTCGCAGCCTTCCTTGGTCGAGCGGCCGTAGAACCCACCGGCGAAGACTCCGTCGGGATCGTCGATCCACTCGTCCAGGTTGCCCACCATGTCGTAGATGCCATCATCGCCCCAGCGGCTGACGCAGTCGGGGCTGGCGCCGGTCTTGCGCAGCAGCGGGCGCCCTTTGAACTTGACTCGATTCAGCCTCGGGTCCGAGTGTCCCAGACCGGCATTGTCGTGCAGGATGTGGGCCGGGTGAGCCTCCCTAAAGACATTACACTTTCGATGTAAGTACTCGTCTCCGTAAGGGAATTGCTCCCCTTTCTCACCTCGGCAAGCGGTCTGCCACTCGGCCAGGCTGCAGAGCCGTTTGCCCCCATGGCGGCAAGCCATCTGGGCCCGCTCTCCGCTGACGTGACCATTGGGTGTGACGCCTTTGCGCACCACCGCGCGGGGCTCGAAGTCTCGCTGGATCTGCCATGCCGGCAAGGTCGGAAGGGGGACGGCTTGGGCCTCCGGTTCCCCCATCTCGAAGCGCAGCTTCTCCCACATTCGGGCCGTGGACTGGGCCGCCCTGCGAGAGGGCGCGTAGTAGGGCGAGATCCGGGTGCCCGTCGCCTGGTCCACCAGCATCGCCTCGTGCCGGTCGATACAATAGGTCGGCAGCGCACCGGCATCGGTCCCCTTCACCTTGACCTTGACCATCTCGGGCGGGCAGCGCGGCTCGGGCATGACGACCACTGGCTGGGCCGAGGCCGCCCGGCGGGCGGGCAGCTGGCTCAGCGGCAGTGGGGCGCTGGCGGACGCTGCGGTGGTGACCGGAGGCGCCCCGTCATCACAGCCGTCGCAGCTGGCCAATGCTGGGAGGCACAGCGCCAGCCGGGCGATCAACCAGCCCGATAGTCCTCCAGGGCGGCCAGGTGCGGACAGCATGGGAAACAGCATGGAAAACACTGGGGCCACAGGGGCGCCCGATGCAAGCGCCCGAGCCTCTCGGCGCCAAATCGCCGCTGGAACTTGACCACAGCGCCGTGGTGCTGTCCCCTTGGATACTGTGAAACGACGCGGTGGAACAACCAGCTGGCTGCTCAGAGCAGGTTTGATGGGGGCGATGACCTTCAGCCTGGCCACGCTAGGCGGCTGCATTTACCAGCAGGCGCCAAAAAAGAAGCCGAAGCGCAGCTGTCCTTACTACCGGCCCAAGAAGGCTAGCCCGCGCCGCTGACCTGCAGCCGAATGCGGTGCCAGATCCACAAATGGGACGCCAGCCGCCGGTAGTGCACCGCTAGGGTTGCGCCGCGACGCCTGTGTGTTATCCAGCCTCAAAGGCTACAATCACAGTGGCTAGGCCTTGTCTAGCGCCCTGCAGTCTCCTAACGACATGCGATTTTCCCTGTTCGGCATACCTGTCGAAATCCAGATGAGCTTCTGGCTGATCGCCGCGCTCTTGGATATCGACACGGTGCTGCGTGGTCAGCACAAGTTCCTCATCCTGGTCTGGGTTGCGGTGGTGTTCTTCTCCATCATGCTCCACGAGCTGGGCCACGCCCTCGCGATGATGCGCCATGGCATGCGGCCTGAGATCACCCTGCACATGCTCGGTGGGCTCACCTCATCCCATGGCATGAATCGCCTGACCCGACGGCAGCGGATCTTCGTCAGCTTTGCGGGACCGCTGGCCGGGTTCGCCTTGGCCGCCTTGGTCTTCCTGGTGACGCTCGTGGCGCCGAGCTTGGTGGCCCCCTTGCCGGCAGATGCGGGCAAGGCCAGCCTGGTCGTCCAGGCCGCCGTCCTGCAGCTTCTGTGGGTGAACTTCGGCTGGGGGATCATCAACCTCCTCCCGGTGCTACCGCTGGACGGTGGGCACATCCTCGAGGACATCCTCGGCCCCACGCGGACGCGCATCACGGCGACCCTCTCGCTCATCGCCGGGAGCTCAGTTGCGCTCTATTGCCTGAGCACCAAACAGCTGTGGATCGCCTTCATCTTCGGACTGGCGACGCTGCAAAGCTTTCAGCGCTATCGCGCAGCCACTCAAGAGCGGGGGCAAGCCAAGGGCAAGGCCCCGGAGAAGCCTGAGGAGGTCTTGGACCCGGCCATCGTGGCCCAGCTGAAGGAAGCCAAGGAAGCGCTGGACGACGACCGCTACGACGAGGCCGGGACCCTTGCCGAGCTCGTGCTCAGTGAAGAGCCCCCCAAACGTGCTCGGCTGGCGGCGCTCCAGATTCTCGGCTGGGCCCACCTGCTCGAAGACCGCCCGCAAGAGGCCGCTCGAATCATCAAGGCCATCGAACGGGACGGTCAGCCGGATCTGGCGATGGTCGGGGCGATCATGCTCGCCGAAGACCGGGAGGACGAAGCGCGCAAGGTGCTGGAGCGGGCGCGGTCTCAGGGAGACGACCGCAAGGAGGTCGTGGGCCCGCTCATCCAGATCTTGGTCCGGCAGAACGAAGTAGCTCGGGCCGCAGCCATCGCTCTGGACATCGTCGATACGCTCTCGGAAGACGATGTCCGGCAGATGGCGTCCATCGCCTTCGACCACGAGGCCTATGCTTGGTCATCCCGGCTCAGCGAGGCGGTCTTCGAGCGAGAAGGCAAGGCCGACGATGCCTATGAAGCGGCGCGCAGCCGGGCGCTCGACGGCGATCCCTCCGGAGCACTGATCTTGCTGCGCCGCGCCGTGGCCGCCGGCTTCACCGATGCCGCCCGGGTGTGGTCCGACAAGGCGCTCGAAGCGTTGCGCACCAGCGAGATTGCCACCGAGCTCGAAGCGCTGGTGCCGCGAGAGCGTCCGGCGGATTGAGCGAGGTACAGCGATGGACAGGCCAGTGGTGCGCTTCAAGCGGGTAGGACCGGTCAACGTGCCAGCGCCGAGCCGGCAGAGCGACGGGGCGGCCGGGCTCGATTTGTGCGCAGCCCTGCAGGCACCCCAAACGCTCAAGCCAGGCCAGCGACAGCTCATCCCGACCGGCTTTGCCGTGGCGCTGCCGAAAGGCCACGAAGGCCAGGTCCGCCCCCGCAGCGGGTTGGCCCTGCACCACGGGGTCACGCTGCTGAACGCCCCTGGAACGGTGGACGAGGATTACCGCGGGGAGATCGGGGTGCTGCTCATCAATCTGGGTCGTGAGGACTTCGTGGTCGAGCCAGAGATGCGGATCGCCCAGCTGGTGGTTTCGTCGGTGACGACCACCGAGGTGGAGCTCGTGGAGGAGCTGGACGAGACCGAGCGGGGCGGCGGCGGATACGGATCTACCGGGGCCTGAGGCGCAGTCCCGGGACCACTATCCCTCGAGGTCGAACTCGAACTCGAACTCGATGGCGACCTCGAACTCGAACTCGATGGCGACCTCGACGGCGAGCTCGATGGG
>JAUVCD010000772.1 GCA_030590865.1 Myxococcales bacterium
CCCCGAAACTTGGCCGGGGGTTTGGTTTTGGGCACAACCCCCCCCCCCCCGGGGCCCCGCCCTGGGGGTGGTTGTCGGGTTTCATTTGGGTTTATACCCCCAAAACGACCCCGTGAGCGCGGCGGCGTTCGGGCTTGGCTGACAACCTATTTCTTTCCCAGGGGGCGTTTCACGCCCCCTGGAAGAAGAAAGGACCCAACCAAGCCCAAAGGCCCCCGCCCCTGTGAGCGCGGGGCGCAGAGGGTTGCGGGACTAGCAGCCGCAGAGCTGGCCGGCCTGCTGGACGCAGATGCCATCCCAGTAGGTGTCGCAACAGTAGGGATCGGCTCCGCAGACCGAACCAGCGCAGCTCGAGCAGGTCGGCGTGAGCTTGGGACCACTGCTGCACTCGCCGTGGACACAAGCCTCGGGCTCGGCGCAGAGGTCGTCGCACAGCTGGCCAGCCTCTTTCACGCAGAGCGCATCCCAGGCCGTGTCGCAGCAATAGCTGTCGGCCGTGCACACCTTGGTCGCACACTCGGAGCAGCCCCCGTCGAGCTTGTCCCCAGTCTCGCACTCGCCGTGAGCACAGTGCTCGGGCTCGGGCTCGGGCTCGGGCTCGGCGCCACACTTGGGGCAAAGCTCGGCAGCCTCGGTGACGCAAAGCTGGTCCCAACTGGTGTTGCAACAATAGGGATCGGTCGCGCAAACCTGGTCAGCACAAGGTGAGCAGTTTGCCGACAGGGCTTGCCCTACAGCACACTCGTCGTGCGCACATTGGGGCGCGCAAGCGATCTCGATGCAAGCACCGCCATGGGGCGCGCAGATGCCGCAGCTCGGGTTGCAGCAGAACTCAGTAGCACTGCAGACGTTGCTGCCACAGGCCTCGCCAGGGTGATTGCCGAGCCGGGTGTATAGCTCGACCGCAACGAGCGCCTGGCCCTCGCCAGCCGGACCGCTGACAGCCTGGTGATTGGCCGACACCATCAAACCCTCCATCGCGAGCTCGCTCTGAGCGGCCGCAATCTGGGGCTGACCGGCGCCAGAGACAGCCAGGTCGAGCCCTGCAATCTGCTGGGTGTCGCTGGTGTTGAGCCGCAGCTCGGTCAAACTCGGGCACGGAAAAGTGATGCAGGTAATGCCATTGTCGACCACGTAGTAAAAGTCGGCGGTCGGCGGGTTGAGCGTCATGCCGTGCCATGCACCGGTCGCCACCAGCACCGGCAGCTCGTGGGACGGATAGGCGTGGTTCTCCATCGTGCCGCGCACCAGGACGTGCCCCTGGGCAGCCTGGGCCTTGACATCACCGAGCTCGGTCGGCGCCAGCCCAACTGCCGACCAGTCGATCTCGGCCACGTAACAATCGGCGGCACTGCCCTCTTGCACGCAGTCGGTCTGTGCTTGGTTCACCTGAGCCACGTATACGCCGCCGCAGAGCGGCCACATGCACTTGCGGTAGTCGGGCCGGGTCACCAGGAAGAAAGCGTCATCGGCTGCCCGGGGCGTTTCAGTTGCCTCCGAGCCATCGCGCTCTCGTTCTGGCGCTTCGTCTTGGCGCCCACTCGGTACCGAACAGGCGGCAGCGGCCAATGCGACCACCAAAGCAACAAAATACGGATGTCTCATGACGGACTCCTGGAAAGTGATGTCGTGATGGCGTCACACTTCGATGACCCGATGCGTCGATAGGTGAGATAAGCACCGCCGTCTACCCACATTTTGCCTCAACCTCCTACCTTTACCTGCCGCCCCCGGGCCGAGGTTCTCACTTCGAGGTTTGCCTAATGGCTGGGAGCTCGCCGCAGATCAGTGTGGTGGTCGTGGTGCTCGCGGGGATTGAAGATCTTGGCCAAGGCTGCCCGGGGCCCTTGACGCAACAAGGACGCAAGGACCAGCGCACCGATGAGAGCGCCGCTCGACCACTCGAGCAAATTGGGGCCCCGCGCGGCCGCGGCATGCAAGGCCGCGATGTCGTATCCGCTACCGAGCCAATTGATGGCCAGTCCAGCGAGAGTCGCCACCAGCGCAACGCCGCATCCCAGAACCAGGGCCACGCGCCGACCGTGTAGCGACGACAGGACTGCGAAGGTGGTCATGCTCACCGCAGGCCCGGTGATGAGAAAAGCAATGCCCGCTCCAGCGCTCAAGCCCTTGTGCAGCAGTACCACCGCGATGGGCAGCGCCCCAAGCGCCGGGACGTAGCCCACCATGCCGACAATCGCCATGCTGAGCACGTCGAGCCCCTCGGGGATGGCGGCCAATTGGCGGCCGTCGAGCAGCGGCTCGACCAGCGCTGCCACCGCGAAACCGGTCACCATCCATGGGGCAATGTGATCCAACCGATCGGCCAAGGCGCTGCGCAGGGTCACGACGAAGTGGGAGCGTTGGGTGGGGGACGGAGGCGGTAGACTCGTCTCGAGATCGCGCCTCGCCGCGACGCGCCCACGACTCGCGATGACCACCAGGGCCACTACGATCAGCGCCACCGCCACCGCCAGAACCAGCCGAGCCACGGCGAGCTGGGACCCGAGCAGCGGAAGACTCATGGCAGCGGCTTCGAGCCCGATCTGCGGGGTCGCCAGCAGAAAGGCCAGGGCCGCGGCGAGCGGCGCACCCGCGCCGACCAGACGACGATAGGAGGGCAGCACGTCACAGGACGACAGCGGCAAGGGCAACCCAAACACCATTCCCTTGCCCACTCGAGTCAGAGGCCCACCGCGGGCCAGCCAGCTCGTTGGCCTCTCGGACACGAAGACCCAAATCACGGCACCACCGGCGAGCCCCACCAAAAGGGCCGGTGCACTGGTCAACGCCAGGTTGGTGAAGGTCTCGCCGGCGGCCAGCTCACCTGCCACGGGGCGAGCGATCGGATGGTCTTGGGCCAAGGCGATCAAGGTGCCTGCGCCGAGCACGGCGCCGGCGGTGGCCAGCCAGCGGCTCTGCCGGGTGACCTCCCGCAAAGGCTTGGGCTGGTGACCCACGACCACGTGCAAGAGCGAGCCGGCGACCAACGCTTGGAACACCGCCATGGCCCGCAATGGCATCGAATCCATCACGCTGGTCGCGGCGGCGAAGCCCACCACCGTCGCCACCGACATGGTGGCGATCAACGCCGCGCCAGCCTGGAAACCAAGCCGGGGCCGCAAGACCCACCAGATGGTGAGTCCGAAAGGTAGCCGGTGCAGCAGCACGCCCACTGCGAGCATGCTCACGTGCCCATGCTCCCCATGAGGTCCCTCCGCCACCAGCGCAGCGCCGTCGAGCAAAGCGTGGACGGCCAGCCCCGCAATGGCTGGCCACAACAGCACCCGCGGCACCACGCCCCCCTCATCCAGGCGGCGCTCGATCATGGCCGGTGCGATGAGCCCCACCGCCGCGGCCACCGCGCCCCAACTGCCGCCCAAGGCAATGGCGTTCGGCAGCACATGGAGCACGACGATGCCGACGAGGGTCACGAGCACGTAACCATCGAAGAGCGCAAGAACACCTGCCCTCGACCCTGAAACGCGCAACAGCAAGGGGCCGACGGCCAGCGCCAAAATGCTCACGACAAGCAACACCATCGACGGCCTCGATCGGTGCTTGATTACAGCAACCCGGATGTGCTCGCCACCAGAAAGCAGTTGCAACCAAGTTGCATAAGCCATCCAGTGGGCGCTAGCGAAGGGCTCGCGCGCCCTTCGCCCCGCCAGGGGCGCGCGAGACCGCAGCGCCCTTCTTCTTCTCGCGAAGCGCGTGCACGGGTGACGCGCAAGGCGCGTCGGGACCCGAAACCGTGAGCGCAGCGAGCGACTGGGTGGGGCCCCGTCGCCGAAGGCGATGGGGCGGGGTTTTTGAAAAAACCCCGAGAAACAAGGGCTAGTCGGCCAACAAGAGGCGCTAGCGAAGGGCTCGCGCGCCCTTCACCCCGCCAGGGGCGCGCGAGACCGCAGCGCCCGTGCACGGGTGACGCGCTCACCGAGCGCGTCGGGACCCGAAACCGTGAGCAAAGCGAGCGAGGGCCGGGAACTAGCTAAATAGCCACGCGGAACAGCTGCTGACCCATCAGCAGCATGTCGCCGTTCTT
>JAUVCD010000118.1 GCA_030590865.1 Myxococcales bacterium
GGCAGCTATGACGGTACGCTGCGGGTGTGGGACGTGGCGGCGGCCAAGTCGCTCCGGGTGTTGCGCGGCCACGGGGCGGGCGTCTCGCTCATCTCTTTCAGTTCTGACGGCACGACCGTGGCATCGGCGGGCGGCGATCGCACCGCGCGCCTCTGGGATGCACAGACCGGCCGTGAGCTCAGGCGCCTCGAGCATGGTGCCCAGGTCACCGCCGTGGCTTTCGGGCCGGAGGGGAAGCTCCTCGCTGCGGCGACCGGGGCTGGCGTCGTTGCGCTTTGGGACTTGGAGCGCGAGCCTTCCGTCTCCCGCGCAGGCGGTCACGGCAAGGCCGTCTCCGGCGTATCGCTAAGTCCTGACGGCCGCTCGCTGGCCAGTGCTGGTTTCGACAAGCGCGTCCTGCTCTGGGACGTGCAGACTGGCGACTTGCTGCGTGCGCTCGAGGGGCACCAAGACGCTGTGGGTGACGTGGCGTTCAGTCCTGACGGCAGCCTGATCGCCTCGGGCAGCAAGGATGGGACCATTCGCTTGTGGGATCCGACCAGCGGCGAGACCACTGCCGTGCTCACCGGCCATCGAGCGGACATCTACAATCTCAGCTTCAGCCCCGACGGCAAGCTGCTCGCCTCGGGCAGCTATGATCAGACTGCGCGGCTGTGGAACGTGAGCGAGGGCGTTCAGCAGGCCGTGCTCGAAGGACATGGAGACCGTGTTCGCGGGGTGGCCTTCAGCCCTGACGGCAAGGTGGTCGCCTCCAGCGGCTACGACAAGACGATCCGTTTGTGGGATGTCGACACCGGTGCGCCGAAGGCTGTGCTGCGGGGCCATGAGCACCGGGTCTATGGGGTGAGCTTCAGCCCCGACGGGACGCAGCTCGCCTCGGGCAGCTACGATGAGACGCTCCGACTCTGGGATCTCGATGACGACCAGGGGCGGGTGCTGGGACGCCACCCAGGCCGGATCTATTCGCTCGCCTTTCACCCCGATGGAGCTCACATCGGCGCGCCTGGCTCGGACGGCACCGCTCGCATCTGGGACGTAAAGACCGGCGAGTATGTCGTCTTGCGAGGGCACCGAAACGAGGTCAACAAGATCGTCTTCGATGGCGCCGGGGCACTGGCTGCGACAGCGAGCGACGACGGTACGGTGCGGGTGTGGGATGCCAAGAGTGGTCGCCCTTTCTGGCGCGCGCCGGCCTTGGTTGTGCTCGGGGCCAAATCGATGGTGTACACCCACCGAGGCTGGCTCAGCCTCGACGCGACCCCAGCGGACCCACCCGCAGGCGCCTGGCGTAGCGCGGTCGAGTTGCGCGCCCGCGACGCGTCCCAATCGCCGGACCGAAAACTCTTGTGCATCGAGACTCGCAGCGCTGGGGTCGAGCTTTTCGATCTCGAGTCAGGCGAGCAGCTATTCAGTCGCGGCCTACCTGGGCTGCTAGGCGTGCGCGCCGTCGACAGTGGTTGCCTTGCTCGGGATCAAGACAAGGCCGTGCTGTTATCGAGGGATGGCTCGGTGATCCCCCTCCCCAGCGACGGGCCTCCAGGTGCGCTTGGTTGGGGACCGGGGCGGTTGCTCGTCGAGGCGGTTGGCCACCTGCTGATCTTCGATTCGACGGGCAAGCTCGTGAACGATTTGGCCGTCGGCGTCGGCGTCACCGCGGTCACGCTGCACGAGGGCTGGCTCTTGCTCGGCTACGGGGACGGCAACATCGATCTTCGGCCGGTTGGAACGCAAGCGGAGCGGCCAGGCTTCACCTTTGAGCAAACCGCCGCCAGCCCGGTAGAGACCATCATTCCCGGCCCCAGCGGCACGCTCATCGCGGGGTACGGAAACGGCCTACTCGGCATCTGGGACCGCGAGAGCGGCGCGCGACTCGCACAGGCCACCCTTCACGGTCCCATCACCCACCTACGGCTCGTGGGCCGCGAGCTCCACGTGGCGACCGATCTCGGCCACTTCATGACCTGGGATCTGGCGACCTTCTACGTCGAGCACTGTGAGTTGCTCAGGCAGGTCTGGCAACAGATCCCCGTCGTCTGGAGCGCCGGCCACCCGGTATTGCAGCCGCCACCTGCGGATCACCATTGTCAGCCGCGCTGACGGGCGAGCAGGCTCTGTGCTCCGCTCGTTCAGAAGCTCAAATGCAGCGAGGCCGAGCCCGGTGCGATGGTCAGCACCGGTAGGTATTGGCTGGCGCGACCGACCGGCCGGGAGCGTCCGCCGACGATGATGAAGGGAAGGCCCAGTCCCAGACCGCCGATCGTCATGCAGATCGAGCCGGCGAGCCGAGCGCTTGATTCGTCGCCGCCCCCCCCTCCTGACCAACCTGAAAGACCGGCAAAGACTGCCTCGCTGATCAACCAGACCGCTCCTGCGCCTCCGGCGATGGTGAGGACGATTCCGCTGACCAGGAGCGGCACGTTGCGCTCGGTGTTGCGGCCCTCCCGCGGGGTGTAGCGCCCCTCGGACTCTTCATCGTCTTCGGCAATGGCGATGTGGCGCATCGGTCCGCACGTCCGATTGCGGGCGTCGCAGAGTCCTTTGTGGTGGCATACGCCCGCTTGTGCGCAGTCGGCGTCTGTCTCGGCGCCACAGGCCCCGTCTCGCCCCACACTGCAGAGGCCATAGTCGCGGCACCACAGCGATGCCTTGCATTCGGCATCGGAGCTGCTGACACAACCTCCCGCCCGGGCGCTGCAGCGCCCTTCGTAGAGACACTGTGGCAGTGCGCGACAGACCGGATCTCCGGGCGCTGGCCCATCACCAACTGGGGCAAGGGGCTCGCTGTCGGCAGCCGGCGGCTCGTCGCTCTCCCAAGTGGGCACAGGCTCGGAGTTGGGGCCCTTGGGTGCCTCTGGGTCCGACGTTGCGCCGCTGAACGTGTCGCTAGGCGGCTCGGGCTCTGCTGCCTGTGCCGTCGCCCCCGTCATGACGAGCGACGACAGAACCATTGTGGCTAGCCCCATCAGGGGTAGGCCTGTCAGGGGTAAGCAGAGTCGTGTCATCTCCATTCTTCCGCCGGGAGGATAACAGGAACGAATCGCGGACTGCCGCTTTTGCATCGCTGAACCGGAGTCTTAGCGGGCACCCGTCCGGCGCGGGTCTATCTCCCTGGCGCGCTCCCAGCCGCCGGCCTTCTTGGCAGCAGCCAGCAGCTCCCGGTAGTAACGGTGGCTGCTGACGGTGTCGCCATTGGCGATCACGATCAACTGCCGCTTCGCCCGGGTGAGCGCCACGTTGGTCCGTCGGACATCCTGCAAGAAGCCGAGCTGACCTGCAGCATTGCTGCGTACCAGATCGACGACCACGACCTCTTTCTCCCGGCCTTGGAACCCATCCACCGTGCCGATCTCTAGTCCTTGCTGGATTAACTCGGACAGCTGCTGCCTCAGGCGCTGCGTTTGGGCCGAATAGGGGCATATGGCGGCGATGTCGTGGGCGTCGATGCCATCGTCGATCAGCCGCTCTATCTCGCTGACGACCTGTTGACGGTGCGGGTCGTTGTAGAAGCTGCTGCGGTGGTCATCGAATGCTTCGCAGTTGCCGAGCCTGCTGGTGTCGATGACGATCCATGGTCGCCCATTGCGGTCGCTCAGCGTCGCCTCGGGGATGAGGTCCCCGAGCCTGCGCTGGCGATTGGCCTCTCCAGCTTCGAGCTGTCCGTCGTAGTGGGCCTGAGAAGGAAACCGCATCAACGCTTCGGACATGCGATATTGCGTCGTGAGCATCATGGTCGCCTGTGCCGGCCAACGTGCTGAGCAACGTTCGAAGATCGTCGATGACAGGCCGGCCCTGGTGTCCTCGTCTTGGGAGATGACGGTGGGTGGCAGCTGTCGCGGATCGCCAGCGAGTACCAGCACCGCGCCCCGCTCGAGGGCGGCCAAGGCCACCGGGTCGGGCGCCTGAGTGGCTTCGTCGAGCACCACCAAATCGAAGGTCTCGTCTCCCAGTGGCACCGCGTCTACCCCGCCAGCGGTGGCGCATACGATGCGGGAACGTCGCATCACCTTGGCGCGAGCTAGATCCCGTGAGCTGTGGGCCTGTCGACGCAGCTCGCCGATGCGCTTGCCGGGTTGCGCAACCCGTCGACCCTTGCCATCGGCGATCCGTTGCGCCTCGTCGAAGTACATTTGGGCATCGGCCATTTCCTGAAGCTGGGCCATCTTGTGGTGCAAGGTGCAAGCGGCCAGGTCTGGCGATACTTTGTCAGCAGCACCCAAGCGGAGCACCTTGACGCCTCCGGCAGCCAGTAGGCGCGCAATGTGGTCGACCGCGACATTGCTGGCGGCGGTGACCAAGATACGGCGGCGCAACAGCAATGTCTGTCGCACGACCTCCACCAAGGTGCGCGTCTTGCCGGTGCCTGGCGGGCCATGGATGAGCGTCACGTCACGGGCGCGCAGTGAGCGCTCGACGGCGCGACGTTGGCCGGCATTCAGTTGGTCGTCACGAAAGGTGAGGTCAACGGCCTCTTCGAACGCTGGAATAGCGTCCCCAAACAACAATGCGCGCTGGTGGCTCAAGCTTGGGTCAGCCATGAGCGCGCGGATCGCATCGTTGCCTCGTTGAAACGTTACCTCCGATTCCTCGCGCTCGAGGTTGAGCACCTCTTGTTCGACGAAGCGGTCGTAGTCCTTTGGGAAACGGAGGAGGATCTCAGAGGCGGTCACGCGCACGATGGTGCCGCGCTGTCGTCGTTGTTCCGGTGGTGGCTGCTCGCCATTGCTCGGCGTGTCGACAGGCCACAACAGCGCCGGCCAGCCGCTCTTCACGCGATGGTCGGGCCACGGCTTGCGGTCCTGACGGCGAAACCAGATGAGTGCGGTCGAGGGGCGTCTTTGCTCGCGCCGCGCGAAGGTCAAGGTCGTGAGCGCGCGACCTCCCCTGAGGCGCTCAGCCCACGGCCGCTGGCACCGTTCTTCGAGTTGTGAAGCCCGCGCGTCATCGAGCTCCACCTGCCACCACCGAAGCAATTGGCGTAGATAGTCCGAGTCGTTACTTGCCTTGGCTGGCGTCACAGGTAGGTGTCTAACCCAATTCGCCCGGATGGACCTTGGCCTATTTCGTGACAACTACCCTGGCACAGGGGGCCGGACTGGTCCGCTACCCATGGTCCTGGTCGCACAGAGCGTTGACTCCACCGCGCTACCGCCAGCTCAATCCCCGGCAATCGGGACGGGACCGAGGCCACGGGCGGATGGCGAGAAGTGGTCCAGGAGCAAGGCTCGCTGGTGGTCGTCTAACGGGAAGCGAGCCCCGTGCTCGTTCAAGATGCTCTCCCACGCAGCGCGCGAGCGTGTCGAGTGCTGTGGCCGCACATGGCACCCACCACACTTCGAGCGCGTCAGGCGCTCTCCCGGCGTTCGCTTTGGCGCCGAGGTCAGGCAGCTCCAGAGGCAAGCCAGTGTCATGCCGGCCGCCACCCAGCGCAGTCCGATGCCCGATCGCTTGGTCCACCTATTCGCGGTCGCGCTGGGTTTTCCATGACCAGGGGGCGAGTCGTTGCTGGTGAAGGTGCCCATCAGAACATCAGTGCGAAGACGGAGCGTGCGAGCACATCCGGCCGCGCTTGCACGGCGTTGAGCTCGGGGTGAACGCCGATGGTCCACCAGAAGCTGCGACTGGCGACGGACACCACTGGGCCGAGATAGTGGGCGAAGTAGTCGATCTCACCGTGCTCCACCTTCATGCGTCCGAGGTACTCGCCCGCCAGCGCGACGTGCTCGCTTACGTGGTAGCCCAAGCCGAAGCTCGGCAAGAAGAGCAGCTCGAACTCGGTCTTGTCGGCCTTTAGCTTGAACTCCTGCTCGAACTTGAGATTGAGCGACGCCTCCACTGCGCCAAATCGCTTGGCCAAGATGGTGCGCTGCTCGAGCTCGATCTCGTCCCCGAAATAGGCTGCTTCGAGGTACACCGCCGGGTCGAGCAAGAAGTCGCCCTCTTCGCCGAAGCGGTAGCGAGTCCGAAGCTTCACGCCCCGGTATTCGAATGACTCAAACGCCTTCTGCCGAGCCACATTGTAGAAGCCGAGGTCGAGTCGATCGGTGAGTCCGATCTCGATCTCCATCTGGTGGGTCCAGCTCGGTCGCAGGAGGCTTTCCTCGACGTCGTCGGTGCCTGGATCGTCGACCTCGTCGAAGGTGGCATCGAGGTAGTGCTCGAGCTCGAGACCGCCCTGCGGCAGCGTTCCGTAGGGGTACGTGTATGCGAAGATCTTGCGATCGGCACGAGCCGTCTCAGGGATGAGCCACAGGAGGATCAGCGCAGCGAGCAGGGTCAGTGTTCGTGGCGGGACAAGAAGCCGCTCGAGGCGGCGTGTGCGATTGTGGGGCGTCATGGCGTGCGTTCTCCCGCCGACTGCGCCGAGGGGGCGCGGTCGTTCTATGGGAACGCGCCATCCGAGGCAGCTGTCGGTGTGCTGGGCGCTGGACGCTCTGGTCGCTGGGCCGCTCGATGGTTTCGGTCAGTGGCTCAGTCCGTGAACTGCACCTCGATGGCGTCACTCGAGCGTTGTCCCTGAAGACGAACTACCGCGTGGCGCTTACAGCGTGAACACCTCAAGACGACCTGTCCCTCTTGCACCACCGCGAGGAGCCGGTGGCACGAGCAGCGGAGCTGTCTGCCATCTTCCAGTGCGGCTGTTTGGTGTGGGGTTGGGTCATTCATGGTCTGGCACCTTATTGATGGGACTCCACCAGTCGGTAGGGCCGTCGCGACCCCCGCCAGCTAGTGCACGGAACGTGCTCACGGTTGCGTATGTAGATAGAACTACCAATATTAGCTGCGCCTGTCAATTGGATATCCCGACTTTGCCCCACCATAGGTTGGTGTTTTATGGGTTGAGGGCGGGCAAGCTCATCGGGACGGGGATCTGGGAGCTGCCGTCCTCACCCACGCCACGGCCCGAGCAGCTCGACGTCCATGAGCTCGGCCGCGGTGCCAGGTGAGTCCGAGTCGAGCACCACGAAGACGCGGCTGGGCTCCGTTTGGCTGACGACGATGCCCTCGGCCTTCACCGCGAGCGGCTCGCCCTGAGCGTTGCACAGCGGGGCCCACCTCGGGGGCTTGAGCGGATCGAGCAGGCCGATGACCGACCCGAGCACGGCGCCGTCTCGGATCGCATCCGGCGAGTCCTCTGCGGTCGCCAGGAACAGCGCGCGCCCTTCGCCAATGTCGATGGCGTCGGTGAAGGTCAGCCGCACCTTGCCGAGGGTGCCGAGATCGTAGCGCACGACGTTTTGGATTGGCGGGGGCGGTCCGCTGCCCTGAAGGTGCTCGAAGAGAAGCGACCCACTCACCTCGGCGGTTGCGTCGACTGGCTGCAGCTCACCGCGGGGCGCGCCATTGCCTCGCTGGAAGAGGCGCAGACCTCCGTCCGGGATGGTGGCGACGCCCTCGACGTTCAGCTCGCTCCCTGAAAACTCGGTGTGGTTCCTGAGTGATTCGTAGAAGGCTGGGGCGTGGTGCAGCTCGACCTCGGGATGCGTCCCGTCCACCGGGAAGCGGACTTCGAGAACCTGCTCGCGAGCACGGGTCGATCCGGAGCCGAAGGCCATCAGCACCCAGTCGCCGTCGATGGTGGTGCTAAAGCAAGTCTCGAGGTCGAGCTTGTGCTTCTTGTTGCCTCGCTCGTCGTCGAAGATCCTGAGGCCTCCGGCTCCTCGGGGCAGCGAGACGGCCCGCACCGTGTCGCCCCTTGGCTCGACCAGCGCCACGAAGTTGGCGTCGTCCTGCACCACCGCCAACGAGTCGCCGACCCATGCCAGGCCTGAGCCTGAGCGGACGTGGGGCGGGCGGTCTTCGGTCGGATCAGGGCCTTCCGTGTAGCTCAGCGGTCGCCTCCGAACGACGCGGGCTGACAGGCTCGGGTCGTGAGAGGCGCTCACCCGTTGCGGTTTGACTGCCATCTTTGCCTCCTATCGCGGCCGCCGCCCAGCAGGTGGTCAAAATGCCTGGCGCGCCCGTTTGACGATCGCCTTCAGGCCGGCGTCGTCCAGCCCTGCTGCCTCGCCAATTTTGCGCAGCATGTCGATCTCCTTCTCCACCAGGCCGCCGGTGGCGAAGGCCACGTAGGTCGCGATCAGCAGGCCTGCCTCGCTGAGGCCCAACTCCTGAAGCTCGTTGCCGACGACGGTGGCCCGTTGCTGGTGGCCCTCCATGCCAATGCACTCGTTGCACTCCTCGATGAGTACATCGACTTCCCAGCCGACCACGGCTCCACTGCTCAGCTCCTCGATGGCGTGGACCAGAGTAGCCATCTCCTCGGGATCGGCGTTTCCGTCTGCCAAGGCCGCCAGGTAGCCTGCTTCGACGGCCATGCGGAAGAGCTTGTCCTGCGCATCCGCGGGCAGTTGGCTACGGATCGCCCGGGCGATCCGCTGAATCATGGTGGTTTCGTCGCTCATCGTCGCTCCTCCACTGCGTTCTGGACCCTGGACCCTGGAGACTAGCGGCGCTCAGTCCTCGGCTCCAGTGGGAACCAGGGCGGTCCCGGTTGTCGAGCCTGACTGACAGGATGGCTAGCTGTGCCGCGTCGGGGATGCGAAGATGCCACGCTATGCGCTGTCCTGGATGTGGGAAGGAGTTCGACGACCGAGGCTATCGATTCTGCCCCTACGATGGCACGCGGCTCGATGCGCCTTCGCCGAGGAGCGTGCCGTCGCCGACGGACCTACTGTCGGAAGGGGCCATCCTTGGTGATCGCTACACCATTCGTCGGTATCTCGCCAAAGGTGCCATGGCTCGTCTCTACATTGCCGATGATGGTGAGACCGGGCAGCTGGTGGCCGTGAAGCTGATGGATGAGCGGCTCACCAAAGGGCGCGAGCTGCGCGAGCGTTTCTTGCGGGAGGCAGAGGCGGTCAGCCAGGTCGACCACGAGAACGTGTTGGATATTCTGGAGGTGGGCACCCAAGAGGACGGCACGCCCTATCTGGTCATGGAGCTGCTCCACGGTGAGACGCTGGGCGAGCGCCTGGAGGCGGACGGGACGCTGGACAGCTCGGCCGCTCTCCCCCTACTCGTCGGCGTTTGCGAGGCGCTTTGGGCTGTCCACGAGAAGGGGATCGTCCATCGGGACATCAAACCGGACAACCTGTTCTTGGTCGGCGATGCGGGTGACGCCAATGGCGTGCGGGTGTTCGACTTCGGCCTGTCCAGGCTCTTCCAGAGCAACCTCACGACGGCCGGGACCATCATTGGTACCCCTGGCTACATGGCGCCCGAGCAGGTGGTCGCCGATCCGGTCGACCAACGCACCGACATCTACGCCCTCGGCATGGTCATGTACCGCATCTTCGCCGGTCGCCTGCCCTTCGCAGACGAGGAGGGTCTCAAGGTCCTCGCCAAGCACCTCTTGCGTCCGCCGGTGCGTCCGTCGCGCTATGCGGACGATCTCGATCCGCGCCTCGAGCAAGTGATCATGCACGCCATCCACAAGCAGCCGCAGAACCGCTACCCGAGCATGAAGCTCTTCGCCGATGATCTGCGCAAGATCGGTCGACCCAAGGCTCAGCTGCTGGCCGGAGAGCTGACCGGTGATCGCTACGAACTCTCGCCTGCGGCCGAGGAAGTCGCCAAGATCTACCGCGGTGCGCTCCGCTGAATGGCGTTCACAGTGGTTCAGGTGGTGTCAGCTGGGCGGCCATCGCTTTGCATGGCTCGAAGGTGGGCGCGCAGCCACAGTGGTTGTCGCCTTGGTCTTCGAACGAAGCCTCGCGGCCTAGCGCGTCGCTGCCGCTGGCGAGGTAGAAACCGGCGCACAAGAGTGTCGAGCCCTTGACGCCTACTGTGCCCCCGTGACTTGATACTGCGGCGCGGGCGCTGTCACGGGTCGTGACGGTGTCGAGCAGCACCGTCGATTCGGGGGGGCCGAGCGTGATGTTCGATATCCCATCGCCGAACAAGCCGTCGGGGAACGTCGTGGTGTCGCGGATCAGCGTGCGGGTGAGCGAGGTCTGCGAGCTCACCGTCGCCACACCGAACCCTGGTGAGCCCTCGATGATCGTCGAGCTCACAGCGAGCGTCCCAGGCGCGCCGGTGAGCTGGTCCCAGCGAACATAGAGCCCCGTCCCCCCGCCATTCGCATCGACCTGGGTGTCGCTCAGCAAGCATTGGTCGAAGACTGCGGTCGACCCCGAGATGTAGGCGCCGATTTGGTGATTGCGCTCGATGATGGATCGAGACACGTCAACGGTGCCGGGCGCGCCGAAGAACCCTCCGGGCTGCACGATGATACCGCGACCTGCCACAGACCCGTCGTCTGCCGGGGTGGTATCGCTGATGACCGTGGCGTCGATGGACGCCTCGCCCCCTTGCACGCCCACCCCGGCGCCTTGATTGCCAGATACCAGCGATCGCTCCAGGGTGAGCGTCCCGATCGCCTCGGTGATGCTCTCGCCGACGGCGATGCCGACCGACGACTGCCCATTGCGCACCCAGGTCGCGTCGATGGTTGCGTCGGTGCCCATGATGGCGACGCCCTCCGATTGAGCGCCTTCGATGAGGCTGCCGTAGATCGTGAGCTTGCCGCGCTCTCCGGTGTCGGGGTCGTCGGTTGCCGTGATGGCTCGGGCGATGTCCTCGGGGCCGCCGATCTCGATATCACCGATCACGGTTGCTTCGATGGCGAGGTCGCCGCCTGTGGCTTGTACTGCGACGGCGGCGTGGCGCAGGATGAGCGAGCGGCGGATGGCGACGCTGCTCGGAGGCCCATTGGCTGCTGCTGCCATGGCCAGACCGATGCCGAAGGTTCCGGCACTGGGCTGAGTATCCCGAATCGACGAGTCGGTGAGCTCGACCGTCGAGCTCATCACGAGCACTCCAATGTCGCGGTTGTGGTCGATGAGCGCCGTGGCGATGGATACTGAACCGACGGCTTCCAGCGCCTGGACGCCAAATCCCGCCACGTCTCGGATCACTACGTTGCTGATGCTGGCTCCCCCTTGGGCCACGATCAGACCCGCATCGGTTGCGCCTTCGATGAGCACGTTGTCCACCAGCGCACTGGATGGGCCGAAGCTGCCGTCGACCGCGAGCCCGTAACCGGTCGTGTTGTGGCTCCACAGGCTCGACACCACGACATCCTCGGCGTCTTGCACTACTACACCGTGTCCATCACCGGTAACCGCGATGCCGCGAACCGTCGTCCCGTCTGCGCCAGTGATGATCCCGAGGGCCGTGATAATCCCGCTGCTTTGGATCGAGACCTGTGCGGGGCAGCGTCCCCAGAGTCGCACGGGATGATTGATCACCACGCTCTCGACGTAAGTCCCATCGGCGACTGCGACGATTGCCCCATCGGGTGCAGCGTCGACGCCCTGCTGAACCGTCGACCAAGGGGCCTGGGCGCTGCCGTCGCTGCTGCCGCTGAAGCTCCCGTCGACATAGTGGGTATCAGGCTCGACGGGGATGTCTCCCCAGGTGCCTGGTTCACAGGGCGCAACGGGGCGACAGGTTGTTTCGCCAACCACCGCCATCTCGCCAGCGCCGCAGGGGGCGGCCGGGAGCACGAGCTCGCATCCGCCATCGCCATCGTGGGTCGCCCCAACGCCGCAGGCACCTGGTGCGACCCCTGCAAGCAGGCAGCTTCCTGCCACCATGGCTTCACCAGGCGGACACTCCATGTCGTCAGGAATGCCGACGGGCAAGCAGGACCCATCGGGCAATCCGATTTCGTCTGGGGCGCAGGTCGTCGGCGGCGGTGGCGGTGGCGGCTCGCTACTCGACGTCGTCACCCCGGGCACTTCGTCGTCTGCACCACAGCCGATGGCGAGGGCGAGAATCGGTAAGACGATCCAATGGCTGCGCAAAGACACTGCTGCCAGCGTACCAGCATGATGCCCGGGCATGTAAGGACGTGGCTCAGCTCTCAGGGCCACTACGGGCCAGCGGCCTCGGAGAGCGGGCTAGCTGAACAGCGACGCCATCACCCCTTGCTTGGGGATGCTGACCGGCTCGTCGGGGTAATGCATCGACGGTGGGGCGGGCGGGATGGGCCAGGGCGCGACGGCAGAGCTAGCCAGGGGTGTCAGGCGCTCCGGTGGCGGTGCTGCGGGGTAAATCTCTGCGACCGGCCGCCACTGGTTGCCTCCCAGCAGTGCCATCTCCGAGTCTGAGGGGATCCTGCCGGCCTCCAGCCCGCGCTCGAGCAACTCCAGCGACACCGGTCCGATGACCTTGGTTCCAGAGCGTACCAACCAGTGATTTGCGGCGCGGACGCGCATCGCAACTTGGACTCCCTGGACGGTGGCGCCGATGAAGCGGGTGTTCATGGCTGGTATTTACGCTAACCGCCGGCGATTCTCCCCCATTATTTGCTCATCGTGCCCGTGGCAAATCAGGGGGAATGCGGAAGATCGGACCGACGGTGAGGTTGAAGTCCGAGCTGAACTCGGTGCCGGCGGCTGTTTCGATGCCTGACATGGTGGTGCCGATGTCGCCGCGCAGGCCGAGCCACGACCAATCGGTGAAGTAGATCTTGGCGGCCCCGCCGACGAAGACGCTGCCCCGGTTGTCACCGTTGAGCCGCATCAGGCCGGCGCCGATCTGACCGCAGACGTCCATCTCGACCACCATGCTCTCCATCAGGAAGGCTCCTGGCACGTGGAAGGCGAAGAGGCTTTGGGCCAAGAACAGGTTCTCATCCTTGATGACCTGGCCGAGCGCTGACTCGGGGTCGTAGTCGATGGGGGACCAGGCGAACCGTCCGCCGATGGACACCTGAGGTGCGAGCCGGAAGTCCAGCTGGCCACCGGTCTGCAGCGAGCTGTGGAGCTTGTCGCCCACGATGGTCCCAACGAAGGGGTGGACCTCGATAAGCCGCAATGCGCTCTCCCGTCGATCCACGTCGAGCACCTCGGGGAGCTCATCGTCGGCGCTGGCGGTAGTGGTGTGGGCCAGCAACAGGAGCACCACGAGGGGCATCGGGTCTCGAGGGCGAAGCAGCATCGGTCCCGCCATGCTGGTGGGCGGCCGCGGGGAAGTAAACCATGGCGCGCACCCCGTTGCTCGCCGGCAGGCTGGTGTAGCATCTGGGCGTGTCACAAGGACGGAACGCCACCGATGAGAGTTGGCATCCCACCGGATGCGCCCTTTGCGGACAGAATTGCGGGTTGCTCGCCCAGGTCGAGGAGGGCCGTATCGTCAAGGTGCGCCCCGACAAGGCCAACCTGCGAAGCCAGGGCTACGTGTGCCGCAAGGGGATGAGCGTCCCGTCATTTCAGCACCACGCTGACCGGCTCACCCACCCGCTCAAACGGACCGACTCGGGATTTGAGAAGGTCTCTTGGGAGCAGGCCTTCGAGGAAATCGGTAAGCGGCTGCGGTCGATCGTGGATGCCCATGGCCCCAAAGCCTTTGCCTACCTCGGTGGGGGTGGCCAGGGGGCACACTTCGAGGCGGCTTTCGCCACCACCCTGATGAAGGCGCTCGGCTCGAAGTACCACTATGGGCCGCTCGCTCAAGAGCTGACCGGTTACTTCTGGACGGCTGGGCGAATGCTGGGGCGGCAGAACCGGTTCCCCATTCCAGACGAGCATCACGCCGACATGCTCTTGGCGGTCGGCTGGAACGGGATGGTCTCCCACCAGATGCCCCGGGCGCCGATCGTGCTGCGCGAGTTCTCCAAGAACCCTGACAAGCTGCTGGCGGTCATCGATCCCCGTCGGTCGGAGACCGCTCAGATCGCCAACCTCC
This sequence comes from Myxococcales bacterium, assembly GCA_030590865.1. Taxonomy (GTDB): domain Bacteria; phylum Myxococcota_A; class Polyangia; order Polyangiales; family Polyangiaceae; genus JAPYTK01. Next base: position 13,693 of record JAUVCD010000118.1, read on the forward strand.
ACCTGCCGGTGCGACCAGGTGCTGACGCACTGCTGGTGCGGGCCATGATCGCCATCATCCTCGAGGAGGGCTGGGAGGCTCGTCGCTACCTGGCCGAGCACACCACCGGTTTCGAGCGCATCCGTCCCTGGTTCGAAGAGTTCGCCATCGGGGCTGCACTGGAGGTTTGCCAGGTCGATCAGGGCGCGGTGCGCGAGCTCTGCCGTGAGCTGACCACGCGGCGCTGGTGCATGCATTTCGATCTCGGGATCTTCATGAACCGGCACAGCACGCTGACGACCTATCTCTACATGTTGCTGGCCGCGGTATGCGGCCGCATCGGGGTCGCCGGCGGCAACGTGATCCCCGGGAGTATGGTGCCCATGGGCAGCCATACGGACGAGCGAGACCGGAGCACTTGGCGAACCCAGACGACTGATCTGCCGGCCATCATGGGTTACTTCCCGCCCAACGTGCTGCCTGCCGAGATCGTCTCGGATCATCCCGAGCGGATCCGCGCCATCGTGACCAGCTCGTCCAATCCGCTGCGGAGCTACGCCGACACCGCCGCTTACGAAGAGGCCTTCGGCAAGCTCGATTTGCTGGTCACCATCGACGTGGCCATGACCGAGACGGCTGCGCTGTCTCATTACGTGTTGCCCGCCCGGTCGGCCTACGAGGCTTATGACAGCACCTTTTTCACCTGGACCTACCCGGACATCTTCTTCCAGCTGCGGCGACCGCTGGTCGAGCCGGAGGGCGTCGCGCGCGAAGCCGGGGACATTCTCACGGGGATCGCCGACGGCGCGGGGCTGGTGCCGCCCATACCGGAGGGTCTGGCTGCGGCAGCGTCTCAGGATCGGCTCAGCTATGCCGCCGCGCTGCTCGCCACCATGCGGAAGAGCAAAGCGGTGCGTGACGTGCTGCCCTTCGTCGTCGCCAAGACCCTCGGCAAGGCCATGGGATCGGCCCATTTGGCAGCTCTCTGGGGACTGTTGCTCTCATCACCGGCTAGCTTTCGCGCCAATGCGGCTCGCGCTGGCTTTCCGATGCCGCCGCTGTGGGACGCCTTGCGACAACCGGGGCGGGTGAGGCAGGCGCTGAGAGGCATGATCGAGCATCGCGACGTGGCGGCGCTGGGCATTCTGGCCCCTCAAATCGGGCATGCCGAAGAGCTGTTCGAGGCGATCATGGCGCGGCCCGAGGGACTCATCATCGGCCGGGTGGATCAGACGGACAATTTCGCCGAGGTGGCGACGGACGATGGGCGGCTGCAGCTCTACATCCCAGAGATGGAGGACTGGATTGCCGAGATTACGGCGAAGACGGAGCGCGACGCGCTGGAGCCGACGGCCGAGTTTCCGCTGGTCCTGAACGCCGGTCGGCATGCTCCGGTGGTCGCCAACACCCAGCTGCGAAACCCGGCCTGGCTGAGGGGACGGCGAGCCTGCACCTTGGCCATGCACCCCGACGATGCAGCGGCCCTGGACATCGCCGACGGTGACGTGGTGCGCATTACCACCGAGGCAGGCAGCGAATCGATTGAGCTGGAGATCACTGACGAGACCCGCCCTGGCCAGGTGCTGATCCCCCATGGGTTCGGCTTGCGCTACCAGGACCAGACCTACGGGGTGAACGTCAATCGGCTCACGTCCAGCAGCCACCGCGACAGGATCGCTGCCACTCCGCTGCATCGTTACGTGCCCTGTCGGGTGGACAAGCTCGAGAGTTGATCCAGGGGCAAGCGACCGGCTGATTTCGTTGCTGCGTTCCTCTCAGGATGACGGCTCGGTCGCCACCTCCGAGTCGGGGCTGTTTGCGAATCGGTCCATGACTATGGCGCAGCCGGCATCGCCGGTGATGTTCACGGCGGTACGCAACATGTCGAAGATGCGATCTACGCCGAACAGGAGCGGCAGTCCTTCGACCGGCAAACCGGCGGCGAGCAGCACCGCCACCACCAGGAGGGTCGGTCCGGGCACCCCAGCCTGGCCAATGGATCCGAGCGTGGCGGTCAGCACGATGGCGACCATCTCGGCAGGGCCCAAAGGAATGCCGAACAGCTGGGAGAAGAACGTGGCCACCAAGGCGTAGTAGATGGCATTGCCGTCCATGTTGATGGTGGCACCGAGGGGCAGGACGAAGGAGCAGGTGCCCTTGGAGACGCCGAGCTCTTTGTTGCAGGTCTCCATGGTGACCGGCAGCGTGGCCATGGAGGACGAGGTCGAGAGCGCCACGAGTTGGGCCTTGTAGAGCTTGGCCAGGAACGTTCGGGGAGAGGTGCGGGACAGCAGCTTGACCAGCGTGGGATAGACGCCGAAGGCTTGTAGCGCCAGCGCGCCGAGGTAGACGACCAATAGCTTGAGCACCGATCCGAGCACGTCCCAGCCGAAGGTGCCCACCGCGTGAGCGAGCAATCCGAAGACGCCGATGGGGGCGGTCCACATCACTTTTCTGATCATCCAGATCAGACATTCGGTCACCCCTTGCACCACATCCAAGACGGGCTTGCGGCGCTCGGCCGCCATGGACGACAGTCCCAAGCCGGCGAAGAGGGCGAAGAAGAGCACCTGGAGGATGTTGCCTTTCGTCAGGGCCTGGAACGGGTTCTCGGGCACGAAGCCCATCACCACCGGCCAGAAACCAGGCTGACCACCCCGGTCGGCATACTCTGGGGAGAAGCGAGACCGCATGACTTCGATGTCGAGCCCGCTGCCCGGCTCGAATACCAGACCGATGGTGAGTCCGATCGTCACGGCTAGGGCCGTGGTCAGCAGGTAGTAACCGAAGGTCCCGACCCCCAGTCGCCCCGCCGAGCGGGTGGCACCGAGCGCTGCGGCGCCGGAGACGATGGAGGCGGCCACCAGCGGCACCACCAACATGGTCATCAGCCTCATGAAGAGGTCGCCGAGAGGCTTGAAGGCTGCCGCCGACTCGCCCATTAGAACGCCGACCCCGATGCCGGCCACCATGGCCACGAGGATCCAGAAACCCAAGCCGAAGCGCGTCTTCTTGTCGTCTGCCATGGCAGTCATCCTTCCCCACAAGAGGTCGACCGATGCTCGTCCTGTGGCACACGTCGAGCGCGAAGGGAACGCTGAGCGAGGTCACGCCGTCCAGCGTGATCGGTGCCTCAGCGGCCGATGACGTAAGCGCCGAGCCGGTCGCTCGATCCAAGGGTGCCGTCGATGAGGCTGCCGGCGGCGGTGCTCGCGAAGCCCGAGGCGATCTCTGAAGCCCCAAAGATGACGTAGACGCGACCCCGGTCGGCGTCGTGGCCTGGAAGCCCGACCGCAATGTCATCGAAGCCGTCGGCGTTGAGATCACCGGGCATGCGGGGATCGCCAAAACGCAAGGGGGTGGCGTCGCCATGGATGTGGAAATCGGCTGAGGCCGTGGATGCGCCGGCGAAGGCCGGTGATCCCATCACCCCAACCAGGA
>JAUVCD010000408.1 GCA_030590865.1 Myxococcales bacterium
GAGAACGCCCCGTCCTCGAGCCTCGGCCAGGGCCGAAGCACCGAATTGCACCAGACCGACGCTGGTGGCGCACTGGGGTCCGGCGACCAACTGGGTCATGCCCCGCACGCCGATCGGTAGTCCGAGACGCACGGGCATGCCGAGGATCTCCTCGGCGAACTCGGTCATCCCTTCCATCAGCACGGCGACACCGGTCACCACGGCACCGGCCGACAGCTGCTCGAGCAGGCCGGTATCTTCGATTCGGGTGCGAATCACGGCGAAGATCTCTTCCACCCGCGGCTCGATGATGTCGCTGAGCACGCGACGGGGCACATTGCGCGACGGGTGGCCGCCGACGCCGGGAACTTCAATCTCTTCGTCGTCTGCTACCATCCGTCCCAGCGCACAGCCCACGTTGCGCTTGAGGCGCTCAGCCTCACCCATGGGCGTACGCAGCCCGGCGGCGATGTCGGCCGTGACGTTATTGCCGCCCACGGGAATGACGCCCACGTGGCCGATGCCTCCGTCGACGTAGAGCAGCAAATCGGTGGTCCCGCCGCCGATATCGATGACCGCGACCCCAATTTCCTTTTCGTCCTCACTGAGCACCGAATCGGCGCTGGCCAGCGGCTCGAGAACGACGTCCGCGACGCTCAGCCCGCAACGCTCGGCGCAGCGGACCACGTTCTGGACCGGCGACGTGGCCGCCGTGACGAGATTGACCCGCACGCCGAGACGCACGCCACTCATGCCTACCGGATCCCGAATGCCGTCCTGATTGTCGACGATGAACTCGTGGGGAATCACGTGCAGGATCTGCCGGTCCGCATCCACCGGGATGGCGCGGGCGCCTTCGAGCACTCGATCGACATCAACCGGGGTGACCTCGCCGCCAGAAATCGCCACCACGCCGTCGGAAAACTGACTGCGGATGTGGCTGCCACAGACGCCAGCGTAGACGGTGCGGATTTCGACGCCAGCCATCGACTGGGCGCCCTCCACCGCCTCGGCGATCGACCGGGTGGTCCAGTCGATGTTCGAGACGACGCCTTTGCGAAGCCCGCGGCAAGGCACGTTGCCCACGCCGAGAATGGTGATGCCATCGTCATCGACCTCACCAACTACGGCAGACACCTTGGTGGTGCCGATGTCGAGCCCCACAACGATCTCGCTATCGACTCCGCTCCTCATCGTTCGTTCACCTGCATGGATGCCCTTGGGTCCGCTGCTGACAGCTTGCGCGACGCTGGCACGCGGCCACGAAACTGGCCAACTTTTGGCCAAGCTAGAGGTGCAAATCCTCGCCCCTCGCCCGGCAGAGCCCAGGGACCTGGACGGTGAGACATTACGCTGACCCCCCTGAGCCTCATCGCATCCTCACAACGACTCGTTCAGGGTGGGCTCGGTTGTCGACGAAGATCAGCGCCGGCTTGACCTTGCGGTGGCGCAGCTCACCGAGAATGCGCTTGGCCTTCTGGATTTTGGAGCGGTAGGGCGGCGGTCCGAACGCCAGCGCGATACCGTCGGTGCCGATGGTCACGGTGAGCGACTCGTCGGGCTCGATGTTGACCTCTTGAATCGGGTAGCGCTTGGCGACCCCGACTTGCTCGAGGTCGGCTATGAGGTCGAGAACCCGACGCAGCCGCGCCTTGGTGCCCTCCCGATCTCGGGACGCCACCTCGGGATCAAGACCGGTGATGACCGGCAAATCGTTGGGATCTCCCTCGGTGAGCCGTTTGAAGACCTCACCCCCCGTGTCCACCAGATAGAGCTGCCCGCCGAGGGTGGTCAGGGCCCCGGCCTCGCGCTCTACCACCTTGATGAAGACGCTGCCCGGAAGCTCGGTGTTCACCTCCGCTTCGGCGATCCAGGGGTCGCTGAGGATCCCGGCGGCCGCGATCTGCTCGTCGACAGTGAAGATGTTCTTGCCGAGCTCGATACCGCCGCGGGCCGCCAGCTGGTGTGCGCCACGGCGGTCGTTGCCGTCCACCTGGACGGTCTTCACAGCGAAACGGGGACTCGAGCGCAGATAACGGTGAAGCGCCCAGGCGACCAGCACAGAGGCGCCAATCACGACGATGATGCCAGTCAGCAGCTGAAAACGCCGCAACCAGGGCTCCGCCCGCCCCTGCTTGGGTCGCTTGGGCCTGCGGTCTGCTTTGGGCTCCAGGGAGATTCGTCCCTTGCTCGGACGGTCTGGCAACGGGTCGGCCGTCGGCTCCGCCGGCTCAGGGGCCTCTGACGGCCGCTCGAACCGCCGATTGGGGGGCATGCTCTGACGAGTCACAGGGTCCCCTCTTCCCCATCCGGCGATGCCGGAGTGCCTGCGTCGTCCGGCGATGCCGGAGTGCCGGCGTCGCTCAAGCGAGCCGAAAGCTCACCGAGGACGCTATTGATGTCCCCTGCGCCCAGGGTCAGAACGACGTCCCCCGGCCGTAGCAGGGCGGCGAGCTTCTCGGCCAGGTCGTTCTTGTCCGGGGCGAGCTTCACGCCGTGGTGGCCGTGCTCCCGGATCGCCTGCACCAGCCGCTCGGAGGTCACGCCCTCGATGGGTTGCTCGCCAGCTGGGTAGATATCGGTGACGAAGAGCAGGTCAGTCTGGTTGAACGCGCCGATAAAATCTTCGAACAGCGCTTGAGTCCGAGAATAGCGATGGGGCTGAAACAGCGCGACGATGCGATGGCGCTCTTCGGGAAACGACGCTCGGGCGGCATTCAAAGTGGCGCGGATCTCCGCTGGGTGGTGACCGTAGTCGTCGATCAGCGTCACCCCCGCGACCTCGCCAACCACCGAGAAGCGCCGCCCCACACCACCAAAGGTCGCCAAGGCTTCCTTGGTCACATCCCGCGGGACCGCCAACTCATCGGCCACGGCAATGGCCGCCAGACAGTTGAGCACGTTGTGCGCCCCCGGCATCCGGAGCGTGAAGCCACCCAAGGGCTCGCCTCGCCGGTAGGCGTTGAACGACGTCTCGAGCCCCCGGTACTTGATGCCCCGAACCGAGTAGTCGGCTTGGGGCGACACCCCATAGGTCACGGTGCGACCTGTCAGCTCAGGCAAGATGCTCTGGACGTGGGGATGGTCGAGGCACAGCACGCTCAACCCATAGAACGGAAGCCGCGAGACGAACTCGACGAAGGCCCGCTTGAGCTTCTCGTAGCTACCCCAGTAGTCGAGATGCTCGGGATCGATGTTGGTGACCACCGCGATGGTGGGATTGAGACAGAGAAACGTCCCGTCGCTCTCATCAGCCTCGGCGACCAGCAAGTCGCCACCGCCGAGCCTCGCATTGCTGCCCAGGGAGGCCATCTTGCCCCCTACGGCTACCGTCGGGTCCAGCCCCGCCGCCCGCAGGACGGTGGCCACCAAGGAGGTCGTGGTGGTCTTGCCATGAGAGCCGGCGATAGCGACGCCATATTTGACGCGCATCAGCTCGGCCAGCATCTCGGCCCGACCGATAGATGGGATGCCCAGCTCGCGGGCCTCACACAGCTCGGGGTTGTCGCTGGGGATGGCGCTCGACCGCACCACGACATCAGCGCCGTGAACGTTCTCTCCCCGATGGCCGAGATCGATGCGAACACCAAGCGAGGCGAGCCGCCGAGTCACCCCACTCTCGCGCAAGTCGGACCCGGACACCTCGAACTCGAGGGACCGCAGTATCTCTGCAATGCCACTCATCCCGACGCCGCCCACGCCGATGAAGTGGATCTGTCGGACCCGCCCGCGGAACATCATGGCTGCACCTCACCGCCAGCATGGGCGACCATTCCAGCCCGCGCTCGCTGCAGCTCCTCGGTCGACTCCTTCGAGTCCGCTGGCCCCGTTGACTCGTTGCAACGACCGTCGTGAGCGCCTGACGAGGCCAGCTCGAACAGATCGACGGCAACCTGCCGCGCCGCATCGGGTTGCCCCCGTTTGGCCGCCTGCTCCGCCATTTCAGCCCGCAGCGCGGGGATCGCGATCAGCCGTCTCAGCTCGCCCTCGAGCCGCTCGGTCGTGGCCTCCTGTTGAACGATGCACACCGCCGCGCCGGCCCGCTCGAGCGCCTCGGCGTTGTGCCGTTGGTGATCGTCGGCGGCATAGGGATAGGGAATCAGGATCCCAGGACGACCCACGGCACATAGCTCAGCGCAAGAGCTGGCGCCGGAGCGCTCAATCACCACGTCGGCCCGTGCCAGCGCACCGGCCACATCGTCGACGAAGGTGACGGTCTCGACCTGGTCGGCCACGCCCAACTCGGTGTAGCGAGCCCGAACTTCGGCGTCTTTGTCACGCCCGGTTTGATGGAGCACGGTCACCGGCATGCCCCCTCGAATGCACGACGCCAGGGCCGCGGGCAGCGCTTCGTTCAGGGCCTTGGCACCCTGGCTGCCGCCCATCACCAGGACGACCACCTGGTCCGAGGGTCGGTAGGGGGCCGGCACGAAACGCGTCCTGAGCGGCACGCCGGTCCAGCGGACCCGTTCGGGACAGGCCTCCGCGGCCATCTCGGGGAAGCCGACATAGGCCCGGCGCACCAGCGGCTTGAGCAGGCGGTTGGTGAACCCGGGCACCGCGTTGGGCTCGAGCAGCGTGACCGGCACTCCTGCGCTACGGGCTGCCAGGGTGACCGGCCCGGCGGCATAGCCACCGACGGAGAACACGACGTCCGGGGCGAGGGTTTTGACGAGCGCCCGAGCCTGAGGGATCACCGTGAGCGCTCGCACTGTGCCCTTCACGAAACCACCCAAGCCGCGCCCACGAAGAGGCAAGACATCCAACAGCTCGAGCCGCCCCCCCTGCTCGGGAATGACCTTGGTCTCGATACCCCGCCCGGTGCCGACGTAGATCACCTCGGTATCCGAGCGCTCGGCACGGAGCGCGGCGCCCACGGCCACCATCGGAAAGACATGGCCACCGGTGCCACCGCCAGCGATCAATACCGTTACCATCCGGCGGCCCCCTCCTCTGCCGAGGTCGCCACAACCGCAGAGGCGCTCTGCGCTGGCCCTTGCTCAGCCACCCGTTGCGTCTTGCGCTCCTGAGGGCGCTTACGGCTGATGTTCAATAGAATGCCGATGGCCCCGGCGGTGACCAGCAGCGATGAGCCGCCATAGCTCACGAAAGGTAGCGTCAGGCCCTTGGTCGGCAACAGGGCCATCGCCACCGACAGGTTCAACAGCACCTGCATGGCCAAGAGGGCCGACAAGCCGAAGGCAATATAGGCGCCGTAGTCGTCTTCAGCGTTGAAGGCGATCTTCATGCCTCGGGCCACGATGATGCCGTAGACGGAGCACAAGACCATGATGCCGACGAAGCCCAGCTCTTCGCCGATGATAGCGACGATGAAATCGGTGTGCGCCTCCGGGAGGTAGAGCACCTGAAGGCCCCGTCCCAGGCCGAGCCCGAAGATCCCGCCTGATCCGAAGCTCATCACCGACTGGAAGGGCTGATAGGCCAGCCCTTGGCGATGCTCCTCCATGTTCAGCCACGACAAGAAGCGGCCATAGCGATAGGCGCTGAACCGAATCAGAGCCACACCGGCTCCGGTGAACGCAATGGCACTCACCGTGATGTGAGACGCCCGCACGCCAGCGACGAAGAGAATGATGAAGGTGAGGAGGAACATCACCACAGCACTGCCGAAATCGGGCTGCTTAAGACACAGCGCCATCAGCAAGCCAACGACGAGCAAATGGGGAACGAATCCGACCCAGAACGTCTTGACTCGATCGGCCTTCTTGGAGAGCGAATAGGCGAGCCACAGCACCAATGCCACCTTGGCCGCCTCGGAGGGCTGAATGTGGATCGGCCCGACGGCAAGCCAGCGATAGGCATTGCCCGCCCGGTGGCCGAGCCCGGCAATGGTCGCCACCATCATGCCCATTACGGTGATCAATATGGGATAAGTGAGGGGCTTGAGCCGCCGATAATCAATGCGGCTCACGATCCACATGGTGAGCAGGGCCAGGCCCCCGTAGATGGCCTGGCGCTTCAGGTAGTGCTGGGTGTCGCCGAAACGAACGGTCGCCTCGAAAGCACTGGCGCTATAGACCATCACGACGCCGAACCCGATGATGGCCACAACCGCCGCGGCCAGCACCGTGTCCACCGGCCCTGGCCCGCTCCGGGTCACCAATTTCTTGGCCCCCCGGGCGAGGCGCGTGGTGGCGCGCTCCCCACTCATGACTCACCTCCTAGCTCACCAGCCACCGCATCGACAAAGGCGCGCCCGCGGGCTGTGAAGCTGCCAAACATATCGAAGCTCGAACATGCCGGGCTCAAGAGCACCGCGTCCCCCGGCTCGGCCAGCCGGGCCGCCTCGCACACCGCTTCAGCCATCGAGCCAACCTGCACGATGGGCAGCACCCCCTCCGCCGCCACAGCGAGCCGCTCGGCTGCCTCACCCATCACCACGAGAGCTCGACCCCGATCGGCGAGCGCCTCCACCAGCGGCGTCAAGGTTCCATGCTTGTCCCGTCCGCCGGCAATGAGCACTGCGCGAGCCTCTTGCAGGCCACGCAAGGCGGCTACTGCCGCTCCCACATTGGTGGCCTTCGAGTCGTCGTAGTAGCGCACCCCCGAAACTTCGGCGACGAGCACATGACGATGGGGCAAGCCCGTGAAGTCACCAAGCGCTGCAGTGACCGCCTCAGGCGGCGCGCCTAGCGCCCGTGCCACGGCGATAGCCGCACAGGCATTCTGCAGGTTGTGGGTGCCCCGCACCTTGAGGTCCGCGATGGGATAGCGGTCGCCGAAGGCACGGTCGACAATCACGTCTCCTTCGAGAGACACCTCACCCTGCCCCGGCTCGATACTGAAATGGACCCGCCGCGCGCCCCCTCGTGAGGCCTGAGCAGCGCATAGTGGGTCGCCAGCAGGCAAGACCGCCACGTCCTCAGCAGTCATGGCGACAAAGGGATTGCCCTTGGCGTCGGCGTAGGCCTGGAAGCTGTCGTAACGGTCCAGGTGGTCGTCGGTAATGTTGAGCAAGGCGTGCACCTGCGCATGGAGAGAGGGAACCCGCTCGGCCTGGAAGCTGGAAATCTCCACGACCAGCACGTCCCACGGCTGGTCGACTGCCTCACACATGGCGGTGCCGAAGTTGCCGCCTACGAACACCCGCTGCCCCGCACGCTCGAGCATGGCGGCGATCCATGCCGTAACGGTGCTCTTACCATTGGTACCGCCGATGAGTGCAATCGGCGCAGTGATGAACCGCGACGCAAGCTCGAGCTCGCCAATGACCTCACAACCCGCCGCCGCCGCCTCGTCCAATACGACATTGGTGGGAATGCCAGGAGACACCACCACGATATCGCACTCTTTCAACGGCTCGACGGCCAGCGGGCCGCATAAGAGACGGGCCCCCCGGTCGCTCAAGGCGAGGGCGTCACGGCTCAACCTCTCGCGAGGCGCTTCGTCCATCCCGATGACCCCGGCGCCCCGATCCAGGCAGACCCGTGCTGCCGCGATCCCGCTCTTACCGAGCCCCACAATGGCTACCACCTGGCCGTCGAGGTTCATCTAGATCACCTCAGCTTCAATGACGCCAGGCTCACCAGAGCCAGCAGGATGGACACGATCCAAAAACGCACGATGATCTTCGGCTCGGCCCAGCCCTTCTTTTCGAAATGGTGATGTATCGGCGCCATCAAGAAGATCCGTTTGCCGGTCAGCTTGTAGGAGGCAACCTGGGTGATGACGCTCAGCGTCTCGACCACGAAGATTCCGCAGAGCAGAATACTGAGCAGCTCGTTCTTGGTGAAGACGGCGAGCATGCCGAGCCCGCCCCCGAGGGCAAGGGAGCCCACGTCCCCCATGAACACTTGGGCTGGGTAGGTGTTGTACCAAAGGAACCCAATCCCGGCGCCTAACACAGCACCGCAGTAGACGGCCAACTCTCCGACCGAAGCGATGCGCGGAATATCGAGGTAGGCGGCCAGTGAGAAGCCGGCGATGGTGGCACCGGTGATGTAGGCCCAGATGAGATAGGTCGCGGCGCTCGTCATCACCGGACCGATGGCCAGCCCGTCGAGCCCATCGGTGAGGTTCACCGCGTTGGACGTGCCCACGACGATGATGACGGCGAAGGCCACGTAGAGGTAGACCGGCACCTCGACGGAGTAGCGAGAAAAGGCCATGAAGGGGAAGGCCAGCTGGGTACGGATGGCGTACCAGTCGGCCGGGAGCTTGGCAGGCAACAAGAAGGTGTAGCCGATGGCCGCGCCACCGATGAGGGTCTGACCAATGAGCTTGTAGCGACCGGCCAAGCCACCGCTACTGCGCCGCTTGATCTTCAAGTAGTCGTCCAGATAGCCGATGACCCCATAGCCCGCCGTAACGGCGGTGGTCGCCAGCACGAAGGGGTTGCGCAGATCCGCCCAAAGGACCGTCGGCAAGAGCAGCGAAAGCAGGATGAGCGCCCCGCCCATCGTCGGCGTCCCCGCCTTGATGCGATGACTCTCAGGACCAGTGTCGCGAACCACCTGGCCGATTTGCTTGCGCCGCAACTCGCGGATGAACCACGGCGCGAGCAGGAACGTCAGCAACATGGCCGTGAGGGTGGCCATGATGGTCCGGAAGGGTACGTAGCGAAGAACGTTGAGCCACGAGAGCCAGGCGTAGTGGTACTTGAGGGGATAGAACA